>PLSG01000544.1 GCA_003164155.1 Parachlamydiaceae bacterium
AGACGGGATATTCCGCCTTGAAGCGCTTTTTGTCTTTGTGAGCTAGCAATACCAGCAGCGCTTGCAAAGTGATCGGGCTGTGGCGCGGATGCACAGGATCGTCATTTTGTAAAATGCCTTTCACCTCTGCTTCTACGGGATAGGTTTGCAAGGCATGGCTGCCGATGCCCCTCAATTTCTCGGCGGCACCTAGCAGTCCACTTTCATGCTTGAAGATAAAACTGGCCCACGCATCGCCCAATTTTTTGGCTCTGAGTGGCTCTCTTAAAATATAATTGCACTGCGGCGCTTGCGAAAAATATGCCGCGGCGTCCCTTTGCATTTCTGGATCGGCGGATAAGGCGCTGAGCAGGGCCTCTTGCTCTTTGGGAGCAAGTACCTGTTGGGCATCGCCTTGCGCGGCAAAGAGGGCCTGCAGTTTTTCTGGAGGGATCAAGGGGATTTCGCGGCATGCTGCTAAGCGCTTCAAACACAAGGGTTCTGGCTTTAATGGACCTGATTTGGTGACGGGAGTTGCCGTTAAAGGTGCAGAGGCTTTTGGCATATCCAGGGAAATCGGCAGCTTTTTATCATCTTGGCGGGCAGCTTGTCTTTGCCTTTGTAAAATGGCTTCAAAGGCGCGTTCCAGATCTTTTATAGGATCTGCGCCTTTAGCTGTCAAGCTTTCCCAGCTGGGGAAAAGATCGGGATAGTGGGACACGGCAAGGAATAGCTTGCGCATGCCTTGCATCCCTACGTCTGGGGACTTTGCCAAAATATTTAGCCAGATGGCCACTTCTGTGCTCTTGCGCTTAGCTGCAGCATAGATCTGTGAAAAATGCCTTTTTATTGCTTCCACGGGTGGGTTTAGAAAGCGATTTCCAAGCCCTAAAAGTTGGCTGGGGAAATCTTCGGCAGACAGTGCTTTTTCTTTTTGCTCTTCTTCCTTTCCAGCCATCTCCAACGTCCGTTTTAAGCATTGAATTCCTTCTTTGTATATGTTGGGGAGAGCCCACAACCCGTTTGCTATTTCGCTAGGGCTGAATAACTCTGCGGCTATTTTTGAGGCGCTTGGGATTTCCATAAATGCGCGATACTGCCCTTTATCTTTGTTGAAAGCCGGCATATCGCACTCTGCATCTAATTCGCGCATGCGCAGGGCTAGGCGCATCTCTGGTGCATTATTTGAAATGAATGTGAGCAGCAGCAATTCTTCTTCAGAGCTCAATCGCAAAGCGGTGGTATAGGCCATGACCGGCAAGTAATCATACAGGTACTTCTTGCTAAGCGCCTCCCTTTCCTTGGTTATCAGCTGTTCAGAGGGCGCAGATTTTCGGGCGCTGCCAAATTGCTTTTCATTTTTTAGCAGGCAGGCCGCCGAGCATAGGTATACGGCGCAGGCTTTGGGATCTTTGTCCAAATTGTCGGCATGCAATTCTTGGATCCAATCTAAAAGCTGCCTCTCTTGCAGGGAATAGCTTTTGAGTTTGCGCGAGTGTTCGCGCAAGTAGGTCATAGCTTTAGCATATTGCTTCTTGCCGAGGCATAAATAAGCCATAAATAGGCTTTGTTCTTGGTCTTGGCAGTGCACATTTCCCTTTTTATCGACATTGTAGACCAGGTAATCGACGACGGGAAATTCTTCTGGGTAAGGCCGGGACTGCTTTAAACCGATCTCGCAGCTTAAGGCGCCTTCTTGGAGCACTTCAATGGGGCGGCGGGGGATGAGGATTTTTCGCTTATCTCCGGCACTATTTTCCAAGACTAGAAAATGGGCGAAGTTTTCCAGGAAGCGCAAACGCTGCTCTTGGGCTATGTAGTAGCCTGGTATGGCCGTGCAATGCGCTCTGTAGCCATCATCAGTGTGCTTTTCGATGGTGAAATTCAGACCCAGCCGGGGCAGTTCGATCAAGGCGGGTTGCCCATCGCCCTTTTGCCACACGTGCACATAGCCTTTATTTTCAATATTTTCTAGGAAGCTATAGCCTGTGGCCTGGTGATAGATGTTGGCCAGTTGTAAAGCCGGCTTTTCGGCTTGCAGCTTTTCTATGCGCTTGACTCTAAAGCATATGCCTTCGCACAAGATGCGGTGGGTGATGCTCTGGGATTTTTTATCCACCACCATGATCTCGCGCTCTCCAAAAATCTTACCCGACGTGTTGAGCGACAGCCAATGGCTGTAAGTGGATGTGTCGCTAAGCTCACGGGTGCCAAGCGGGCTATCTGGCTGCATCAGGCTGCCTGGCAAGCTTTTGGGTTGAATCCACTCAAACCAGCGTCCATCGCCGTAAAGCTTTCTCTGCACGCACAGCCCATGTTCTTTCTCCCGCAGGCGCATCAGCCCATTCAGTGAGGTATAGATGCCGGGCGGTGTAAAGCGCGCTGCGGTGGTGCATTGGTCGAAAATGCCCGCATAATCGGCTCGCTGGGAAATTGAGGGGGGTAAAGCGGCGATTTTAGCGCCATTTTCGTAGAAGGTGCCTTCCAAGGCGTTATAAAAATACCGTCCGCTGGTGAAGCCGACATCATGGGCCACGCACAGGGGAAAGCGCGAGGTGTCCCATTTTAAATCGCTGCCACCCAAAACGCTCCGCAGGGATTTGTTCAGCAGGGCTTGCCCCTTATCGGATTGAAGGCTGCGCTGCAATTGAAAGGAGAAGAGCAGCGTGCACTCTAGTGCTTGCCTTTCCATCGCAGGGTCTTGCAGCCCTTCGGGAATGGGATGCGTGGCTATCCAAGCCTTTGCGTGCACGATCTCTTCTATCTCTTCTGAACTTAAGGCGGCGGCCTTGTGGTGGAAGCTGATCAGCTTTAGCTGGTAGATTAAGCTATATGCAATAGCGCCATCAAAGCGCTCTGTCGATGAGGGTACGCCCAAGACATCCGTCAAGTCGTCGAGTTTGGCGCGCAATGTGGCGCCGTCGGCACTTTCAAACGCAAAGAGCTGTCCTAATCCGAGCAAAAAACAGCATACTAGTATGTTTTTTTCTGCTTTAAATGTGGCGCATTGCTTATCTAGAAATAGCTTGAGATGCGCTTCGGCCATTTCCATGCCCTGGCCTGAAAAATCGCGCATGATGAGGTGCGTGCACAGATGGGTCTTTAAAAAGCACTGAAAATCCACAGACTCCAGGTTTTTGCGGTATTTGGTGAAAAAAGCCAATATTTTTTGGACACAAAACTCGGCGCTACTTGTGCCGGAAAGGGCTGTGGCCAAATCAAACCACTCCGCTTTGTTTTGAAAAAAGGCGGGATGCTCGGCGTGGAATTTTTGCCATTTCTTTTCTAGTCGATCTAAGTCTTCGCTCTTTAGCTCCTCCATGTGGTCTATGTCCGCTGTCATGCTTATATGTTCACCACCTAAGGCGCTCAAGGGAGATGCCAGCAGGCGCGCATCTAGGCAAGCGCGCCTATTTGTATCACTGGTAGTGTAACCTGAGCGCGAGAAATACACTTTTCCGTTGCTGGCTATACAATCCCTGACTTCCACCGGAAATAGGGGAGCCCCTTTTTCAGGATCGTGTGCTTTAATGCGCTCACGTTCGTCTTCTTCTAAATTTAGCTGATCTTTTTGTGTAATAAATTGTGCCACCCCTATTTGCCGCTTTACCAGGCAAAATTCAGGCGGCAAGACGCTTTGATCGTTGGCATGTAAGGCGAAAGCTACCTGGATGTGGCTGGGTTGCCCGGCTAGGTGAGGATATACGGCCAGGAATTTCTTCAGGTTTTCTTCGACGCTTAGATAGGCGCTCATCAGCTTGAAGTCGGCGCGATCGGCGTATGCGTGGGTCACCGGGTTAATTTCAAAGCTATCGGCTTCTCTGCCGGGGTTTAGATTTAATTCCAAGGATTTATTGAGGCCCATGGAAATGGAGCATGTGAGGTAGTTATTTTGCAAATAGGCGCGGTTTTTTAGCTTGTCGCAGGAAAAGGGGATGCCTGTATTGTAAGAAGCTGTAGAAGGGGAAACCAAGTGGTCGCGAAAGAGAATCTGATAATGGCTGCCTAAATTTTTTGACTGCAAGCTCAAGGCAATCAAAATGCGCTGCGCTTTCACCACCGCTAAATGCTGGCCTAGGTGCGCTTGTTTGGTGGAACTGAGGCTGGCTTGCAGCAATATCTCGCTAAGCTGGACCATCAGCTGCATGCTGTGCAGACGCAGCTCTTCTGTCAAGGCCCTCCAAAATTTCTTGCCCGGTGTATCGACTTCGGCTTTAACCGCGGGGACTGGAGGGCCTAATCCATGTTCAAAGCATATGGCTTTTAAACAATCGTCAATCGCTGGGCAGGCAAATTCAAAGTCGGGCAGTTTTTCAAACAGCTGGGCAATGGCGCAGCTGACCAAATCGCACTGCCCCGCCTGGTAGGCTTGGGCGGCGGCGCCATAGAAATTTTGCAGCAGGCTTACCAGGCTTTCTGGAGGGGCATCAAGGGGTATAGGGGTGGCCAATAATGTGGCTAGGACCGCCAATGCGTCGCTGCCTGTGGCTGTAAGGGAAAGGCTTTCGAAAGGTGCGGTGTGCAATCTGGAGAGCTCTCCAAAAGTGGTGGGGAGAGAGGCTGGCATGATCGCCTGGGCGTCTAGGGTATGGCTTTCCATGTACAGGCGTTTGGCGGCGATGAGCGGCTGCCTGATCTCTTCTAGTGTGGCGTAGATAGTCTGCATATCTGCCTCTTCAAGTAAGCCTGCGCTATAATGCTCGAGCATCTGATGGGCGAAAGCTGCCAGGCTCTTTTCCAAAAGCAATAGCGTTTCTGCGCTTTCATGCAAGTGCCCGCGATGTTTTAGATGAAAAGCCACCAGGGAATCTATTCCCAACCTGTACTGCAGGGCTGCAAAAGCCCGCGGTGCGAGCGCTTGGCGGGCAAAAGCCATCAACCCGCTCCAAGAACATGTGCCAGAATGCTGGGCGGTTTGATGGATGTTTAAATCCAGAGCTTCGCCAGGTGTGCCTTCCAAATAGACTAAAACGCCCTCATAGATATCTCTTGAGGAGTAGCGGATGGGTCTGATCTGCTTTTGGCCATCCGAAAATAGGGTTTCTTCTTCGCATACCAAAACCTCTATCATCGAGCCGATGAAAGCCGGGCGCAGCAAGTTTTCTAGTTTGACGTCTTGCCACGCTTTGTAGGGAGCATACAGCTCTTTTCCATTACCTACGTTTATGGGATGGGGGTGATAGGTTTCAATTCCGGCCCCGGTATTAAAAGCTTTGAAGGTGAAGAGGGGAGGCGCATCGCGCGCCTCCTCCGTCGATGCCGAGCCTTTGGGGAGGTGAGCTTGCGAGATGATTTGGTAGTACATGACGTGCCCAGGCGGGGCTCCCCCCCAACCACCTGGCAGCAAGAGGCTTTTTCCAGGTGCTAGGGCGGCTAGTTTTTCGCTCAAAAATGCCTGGTAGCGTTTGTGTACATTGCGTAAATGTTTTTCATAGGTTCCATCTTCTGCAAGGGGCGCAAAGACAATTGCGCAGGCTTCGCGACAGATGGCCAGTTGGGCGGTGATCTCAGCTTTGGGGTCGGCATATTGAAAAAAGTCATGCAGATAGGCCACGCTGTTTTCCCAGCTATTTCCCTCTAAACCAGTAGCTTCGAGGAAGGGGTCGCCGTGTAGATGCGCAAATAATCTATTGGTGAGCTGGGGGATGCTCTCTAGAACATTTTTAGAGATAGGTTTTTGCAGCAGCGAATGCTTGGAAATATCTAGCGGGGGGGCAGAATAAACTGGGCTAGAGGCGCCTTTTTCACATTTCCTGCCTTGTTCGATTTCGGCAATGGCTTGGCGCAGGCAGTCTTCAACTTTTACTCCTAGCTTGGATGCGGAGGATGATGGTTTTGCTACTGCGGAACCTTCGCCCTCTCCTTTTCTTTCGCTTTCGACTTTTGTTTCCTGGCCAGCGGCATCGCCCAATTTTTGCAGATGCCCCTGAGCTAAGACATCGACCTCTGTGCCTTTAGCTTGCAGGGTATAGAGGGCATTTTCAATGGCGGTTAGCTTTTCTTGTAAAATCCCCAGTTCTTTAGGCAGTGCATGGCTATTGAGCAGCGCTGCGCCTAAGGCTTTTTTAGCTATCTCCCGTAAAATAGGTCCGCTGTAGGCATTTTGGCCGATGACTTGGGCGATTTGCCGCGCATTCTTCTGCGAAAATAGTGTGCTATAATTGCGCAGATCTTCCGGATTTATTTTCATAAAATCTACTTATTAAAAAAATAAGGTGCTATTGTAATTGTGTGTTTGCTAAATAATAACAGGTTTGTTAAATACAGAGTAGGGGAAGTTTGTGGCGAAAAATGTAGCATTTTCTCCTGAATTGAATTGAAAGGTTTTTAACACAAAGAAACACATATAAGAACACAAAGGACCAGCAATCCCGCTGAGCATTTTTTGCGAGCAAA
>PLSG01000272.1 GCA_003164155.1 Parachlamydiaceae bacterium
GCACTGCCATCAATCAGGATGGAGCAAGCTCTGGTTTAACTGTTCCCAATGGAAAAGCCCAAGCAGCCCTATTGCGCAGTGCTTTGACTAACGCAAAACTGCAGGCAAGTGATATCGACTATATCGAAGCACATGGAACGGGAACAGCCCTAGGAGACCCTATTGAAGTGCAAGCTCTTTCGGAAATATTTAGAGCTTCGCGAGATCATACACATCCACTTTGGCTTGGCTCTGTAAAAACCAATATTGGCCACCTAGAGGGAGCTGCTGGGATTGCAAGTATCATTAAACTTGTTTTAGCCTTTAAACATGAAGCCATTCCTCCGCATATGCATTTTCAAAAGTTGAACCCCTTGATTGATTTAGAGTCCATACCCGCAAAAATCCCTTTGGAATTGGTCCCTTGGCCGCATAAAGACACACCTAGAATAGCAGGTGTAAGCTCTTTTGGATTTAGCGGAACAAATGCACATGTCATATTAGAAGAAGCACCTATGGCTTCCAAATATCTAAATCTGATCGAGAGACCCCTACACCTTTTTACACTTTCCGCTAAGAATGAATCCGCTTTGAAAGAAGCGATTTCGCTTTTTAAAGAACATCTTAATGCTCATCCAACGCTAGCTTTGGCAGATATTGCTTTTACGGCCAATACAGGGCGCGCGCACTTTGACATACGTGTAGCGCTCGTTGCTAAAAATACAACTGAGCTGTTAGCTAAATTATCCAGCCAAGCGTTCGTTATCACACAGGCTGCTTTTTCAGCACCAAAAATTGCTTTCCTTTTCATAGAGCAAGAAGCAGAGCATGCACAGATGGGCAAAAAGCTCTATGAGACACAACCTGTATATAAAGACGCATTCGATCGATGTGCCACAATCCTCGATGCACAATTGGACAAACCTTTTTTAAAGCACCTTTTTAACAGCAATAAAAAAAGTGGCGATTTAGATCAACCAGGCTGCAAATTTCCTGTGATATTTGCCTTTGAATATGCCCTTGCCGAACTTTGGAAAAGCTGGGGAATCATCCCCAACTTTGTTATAGGGGATGAAGTTGGAGGGTTTGTAGCTAGTGTGATTGCGCATATCGTAAGCTTAGAGGATGGGTGTAAACTTATTGCAGCACACAGCCGCGTAATGCAAGCATGGCCACTTGTTAAATCAAGAGAATCTCTAATTGAAGAATTTGAGCAAATTGCACAATCCATTGCTTATCACCCTCCTCATTTGGGAATGGTTTCGACTTTAACCGGAAAGGTAATAGATGCCAGTAGCATAAATGCTCAATATTGGTTAGAGCGCATTAAGCAGCCGATAATGATAGAAAAAACCTTTCAAGCTATAAAAGAGTTAGATTGTGTACTATTTTTAGAAATGGGCATGCAACAGGTCTCAACAACGCAAGGTACTTGTCTGGCAAGCCTAAAGCCTGGAAAAGATGAGTGGAGCACGCTTTTGGAAAGTCTAGGTCAATTATATCTTAGAGGATTTTCCATTGACTGGAAAAACTTTGAAGCACCTTATCAAAGGCAAAAAGTAGAACTGCCTACTTACCCCTTCCAAAGACAGCGCTACTGGGTTCAACAAAAGACCTCACTTCCCCAGTTTGCGGTCGGCAGAGCTCGCTTGGCTCATCCTTTTTTGGGCTTTCAGTTTGATGTGCCTCAAATTGAAAAGAGGATCTATGAGTCTATCTTAAGCAGCACAACCGTGCGCTTGCTGCTAGATCACGTCTTCTACGGCGTACCAATCTTTGCTTTTGCGGCTTATGTTTCAACCCTAATTGATGCTATTGTCGATTCTTCTTCAACACCACAATGTATTAAATTCAATGAAATAAATATAGATGAGCCCCTGCTTTTTAGATCAAATGAGACCCATCTTTTTCAAACCGTGTTAGATAAGCTCGAAGAGGGAAAGCCGTTTAATATGGCCATACAATCCCGTACAGATTCCGACATCTCTACATGGAGACGACATCTGACAGGATCTGGAATGCTTGTAGAAATGACGCATTCCAAGGAGATCATCGACCTTGGTCAACTTCAAATCCAATCAAAAAAAGAAATAGAAGGAGCCTCACTCTATGCATCGCTGGAATTACAAGAAGTGCATCTGGGTGAAGGTTTTCAATGGATAGGCACTTGTTATATTGGAGAGGACTACGTCTTAGCTAAGCTACGCCATCCTACGGCTTCTTATATGGGCGAAGCTAATCGACACGCGGGTTATCTCGATGCAGCCCTTGTCCTTGGTGCAAAACGCTGCCTACAAAATGAAACGCATGAGGTGTGCGTCCCGGTTGCCATAGATAACATGAGCATTGGGTCTGCTCCCATCGGAGAATGGGTCTATGTCGTCCTATTAGAAGTAAAGGACGATGTACACATCTGCCGCTGTGTCTGGTGCGATCGAGAAGGAGGCGTCGTCGACTTCATCGATCAGGTGCGCTTTCGCAAGGCACCCAAAGAGCGTTTACTGCAAACCCTACTCCATCCTGTGGATGTTGAAAAAAACTGTTATGTGAAGGCATGGCAGGTGCATATTCCAGAAATCGTTCCTGAAACATCCGAAACAATGATCTGGTTTGATCACACAGGGGCGACCTCCTTAAATTCTCCTCCACCGCTAATCTCAAGGCGCTTAAAGGTAGAGTGGCAGGGAGACGTTGATTCTTTCCCCATTGTTCCTATCGATGATACTGTTGAAGGCTACAAGAAACTATTGCGCGAGGAACTCTCTAAGGCAAAGGCCGTCGTTTATGAAGCCTCACTTTGCGATGCTATCGCACCCACCTATCCCGGATTGGAATCGCTGCTCCATTTATTACAAGCATGGATCTCACTAGAATCGCAAACTTTGCCCAAACTCATCATCCTTACAAGAGAAGCATACCTAGTTAATGCGCCTGCCTTAGCCGCAATCTTGGGCCTTTTAACGACCCTCGAAGCGGAATACCCCTTTATTTCTTACCGGCATATCGATATCGATACGGCATCTTCCCCAGACACTGTTCGCGCAAGCTTTTTTGCTAAGGATAGTGAAACCGTGCATGTATGGCGACAGGGAATCTGTGTTGTTCCGCGATTGCGCAATTTAGCGCACATGCGCGGCAAACCTTCGAGCATGGATATAAAGCAACGGCCAATCACACTGGACCCATCTGGCAGCTACCTCATTACGGGAGGGCTGGGAGCTTTGGGACTATGGCTGGCTGAGTATTTGCTTTCCAAAGGGATCAAACACATCCATTTGGCATCAAGGAAAGCTCCTGAGGCAGCTTTAAAAACAACCATAAAAGAACTTGAAAACCGATATCTGGCAAACCTCATTCCGCATGCCGTCGACATAGGAGAAGAGGGAGCGGCAAATGCGCTATTGCAGGCGTTAGCACAAGATTGCCTTCCCTTAAAAGGCATTTTTCATCTAGCCGGCATTTTGGAAGATGCGAGTTTACCCGAACAAACGATCGAGGGCATTCAAAGGGTTGGTCATGCCAAAGCTTGGGGCGCTTACTATCTGCATAAGGCCACGGAGCAACAGCACATCCCTTTAATTTTCTTTTCTTCCATCGCCGCTCTACT
Organism: Parachlamydiaceae bacterium; assembly: GCA_003164155.1. GTDB lineage: Bacteria > Chlamydiota > Chlamydiia > Chlamydiales > Parachlamydiaceae > BOG-1457. The sequence continues at coordinate 3,587 of PLSG01000272.1, forward strand.
GGGATCTTCTGGACAAGCAAATTATGCGATTGCCAATACCTATTTGGATGCACTTTCACACTATCGTCAGCAAAAAGGATTGCCCACGCTCTCTGTCGACTGGGGACCTTGGCTTGAGCTAGGCATGGCGAAAGATCTCAATGTGCGTTTACGCTCCTATGGCTTTCTACCCATTGAAAAAAAAAGCGGCGCCGATTTATTGGATGAGGCTTTTAAGCAAGGATATGCCCAAATCGGCGCTGCACCACTGCGTTGGGAACAGTTTGCCAAAGCCAGAGTTCATGTGGCTCCTTGGCTAAGTGAGCTTGTCATCAATACGTTGAGCGAGAAGGGGCCTTTATTAAAGGTTTTGGAATCGACACCGTTGGAGGAACGGCAGGACATCTTAGATAACGCTTTATTGGAAATACTGCGCAACACCTTAAAGCTAGAGAAAAGTACAGAGATTAATCCCCAAATGGGATTTTTCGATCTCGGCATGGACTCTCTCATGGCCGTTGAGCTGCGCAATGGCATACAATATGCCATCGGATCGAAATATGCGATCACGGCCGCCGAAATCTTTAACTATCCTACCTTGGCAAAAATGGGGCAGTTTTTGGCTCAAAAACTGAAGCTGGCCGGCTTGGAGAGCCCGCAAAAAGTCGTGCGCATAAGGGAATTGACCACACCTAACGAACCCTTGGCAATTATTGGGATGGGATGCCGCTTTCCGGGAGGAGCAAATAGTCCCAAGCAGTTTTGGGAATTGCTTGAACAGGGATTTGATGGCATGTCAGAGGTCCCTAAAGATCGCTGGGATGTGGATGCCTACTATGATCCCGATCCAAAGGCCCCTGGAAAACTGATTCCTCGCGTAGGAGGATTTCTCAAATTGCCTGTAGGGGATTTTGATGCTCCCTTCTTTCGCATCAGTCCTCGTCAAGCGGAAATGATGGATCCTCAGCAGCGCCTCCTTTTAGAGGTGAGCTGGGAGGCTTTAGAGGATGCCGGCATTGATCCCACCTCATTAAAGGAGACGGAAACGGGAGTTTATGTAGGCATTTGGCACTCAGATTATGCAGAGCTACTGGCCAAACAGTATGGAGTTGAAGGGATTAACTCCTTTACAAACGGCACGACACTGAGTGCTGCGGCGGGGGTACTCTCTTTCTATTATGGCCTTTTAGGCCCTTCCTATGCGGTAGATACGGCCTGCTCCTCTTCCATGGTGGCACTCGATGGAGCCGCCAAAGGCTTGCAGCGAGGAGAATGCGATCTGGCTATTGTAGCCGGTTCCAACATGTTGTTAACTCCAGATGTCAGCATTGGCTTTGATAAGGCTGGCATGCTCTCTCCCGACGGGTATAGCAAAAGCTTTGATGCCCAAGCAAATGGGTATGGGCGCAGCGAAGGGATTGGCGTTGTGGTCATTAAAAGGCTAAGTGATGCACTGAAAGATGCAGACCGCATCTATGGAATCGTTAAATCCGTGCGCGTCAATCACAATGGACCCTCTAGTGGACTCACCGTCCCTAACGGAGTGGCACAAGCTAAATTGATTCGGCATGCTTTGCAAGAAGCAAACGTAAAGCCAGAGGAGGTAGATTATGTAGAATGCCATGGAACGGGGACATCATTAGGAGATCCTATAGAAGTAAGCGCCTTGAACGAGGTGTTTTCAGGCAGCCACCGAGCAATTCGGCCTTTGCTTATTGGGTCTGTCAAAAGCAATATGGGCCATTTGGAAGCAAGTGCCGGCATAGCCGGTTTGATTAAAGTGCTATTGTCTTTGCAACATGAGGCTATTCCTAAAAACATTCATTTTTCCAAACTAAATCCTAAAATGAGTTTAGAAGTAATTCCGGCAGCCATTCCTGAAAAATTGACCCCATGGAAGCAATTGGGAAAAGCAAAAATTGCAGGAATCAGCTCCTTTGGAGCTACAGGCATCAATGCGCATGCGGTCATTGAAGCGCCTCCACAAAAGACACTAAAGCAAAACGAGATTCCAGATAGACCTTTGGCCCTCATCACGCTTTCGGCAAAAAATAGCGAGGCCTTGGATGCACTCATTGCGCGCTACATTGCGCAAGAAAATATGTCTTTAATTTCTACAGATTTGGCAGATATAGCCTACATGGCCAACACGGGACGCTGCCATTTCCAAAAACGCCTTGCGGTCATTGCAGAAACCTCTCAAGAGCTTATCGACAAGCTCTCTAGCGGCAATTACCTGCGCATGACTTATGAGGCACGTGAGCGCCCATTTTTTGTGAATTTTTCTTATGCAGATAACTATGAAGTAACCTGGGAAGCCGTTGTGGCCAAGAGCGCACTCTTGGTAGAAGTCGTAAAGGATGTAGGTCGATCTGGATCGGATGTACTCCTATTACCCCCTCTAAATCAAGCTCCGCCAAAGGAGTTATTTAACGCCTTTCTTATCAATCTGGCAGAACTTTACCTTCGTGGAGCCGCTATCGATTGGAAGGCATTCGATGCGCCCTATCATAGGCAAAAAGTCTCTTTACCTACTTATCCCTTTCAAAAGCAGCGCTATTGGCTTAAAGCTACAAAAACAGCCTCTCACATGCAGCGAGATCGCCAGCTTATTCATCCTCTTTTGGGGGAATACGCTCCCTCTCCGTCAATTGAGAAACGATTTGAAAATGAACTCGCCCTTAACACTTTTGCCTATCTAAACGACCATCAAATTTACGAATCTCTCTTATTTCCCGCCGCTGGTTTTGTGGAACTGGCATTGGCTGCGGCAAAGTACTTGCTTGAAGGTGAAGCTATAACTGTGGAAAATATAACCATTGAAGAACCTTTATTCTTAGCAGCAGAAACCTCCAATCCTATTCAGATTTTAGCTATCCCTGAAGAAGGTCATAAGTATTCCATTTCTATTTACAGCCAGCAGGGAAAAGATAAAATATGGACCGCGCATTCAACTGCGCATGCGCA
>PLSG01000316.1 GCA_003164155.1 Parachlamydiaceae bacterium
ATCTTGTAAAATTTTACAGGATGGGCAGATCAATAGAATGACCAAGCTAGATTGAGGTTGAGCGCATAATTGAATTTGTGCTGAATGCCGTGCAATCTCTGGGTCAGCGGCAAGCTAATTCCAAACTGAAAAATGAATTCCTTGGATGATATCCATATCGAAGGTGTAACCAGGATGACATTTCCCCCGGAATTATTGTCCAAAATGCGCTCTATCGTATTTTTTTGGCTGTATTGCCCATCGATCTCCACCATCCAGGCATAGATCCAATTCACAGGACTTACCATATTTCTGCCTAGGCCAAACTGATACAGAAACTGGTCTCCCAATTTTGTGCCCCGCTCTGAGTTAGTCAGTATCGCGCCTTGTGCCGTAAAGGCAAACCAATCGACTCGCGTATGGTAATAGGTGCCCCCCAAAAAGAAACTGGGAGCGCCAAAGCCTGTGGGTGGATTTTTTTGGAGCGAACCCGTGGGACAGGTGATATTCCCCACTAGGGTGGCTTGATCGACGTATGTCGCGGTGGATTTATTGTAGAAAGCGTATTCCAATTGGATGAAAAAATCTTCTAAGCCGCTAGAGCGGTCGCGCCCATCGCGCATTTCAGGCGTAAAGGGAAAATTGAAAAAAACGGACCAGTCAGAGGTGATCCCAAATAAGATGCTGGGAATGAGATCGGTGATAATTTTTTCTTTTCCTTCGAAGTCATCGGCAAAGAAGTAAAGCTGGACTTCGCCTTTATCGATGATATTTCCTCCAAAACCAAACAGGGTCGCGGGCTGTTGTGAGGTTGGTAAGGCAAAATTGCCGATTTTGGGCGGTTCAGCCTTCTCTTCAGTCTGCGCCGCATCGCCATTTTTATCTTGACCAGATGCCTTTTCAGGAGCTTGACCAGCGGCTACTGCCCCTGATTCGCAAGTCGCGCCGTCTTGAGCGTGCAGGGGAACAGCTGCAAGGAAGATGCTTAGGACCAAAAGCTGCCAAAAAATCAAACCACGAACCATGTCATTTTCCATTGGTTAATTGCCATTTTGCTGCCAACCTCATAGCACAAACGGCAAATTTCCCTCCAATGAAATCGCTTTTGGCTTTGTTCTCTTGCACAGCGAAAACCTTCGCCTGATGCGTAGCCGTCTCCCTATCCTTCCCATCTTCTCATATCCTTCCCATCCTGTAAAACTTTCAGAATGGACACGATTGTGGAAGACAGGAGCCAAAAAAGNNCCTCTTTAATTTTCAACTTTCAACTTTCAACTTTCAACTTTCAACTTTCAACCAATCAATTCCAAATCTCATTAAAAGTAAACTTAATCTTTATTATTGTAGCTATTAGGCACAGGTGTGTTATAATTAGATTTGCAAACACTTACATCTATTATTTTTTGTTTGCTACGCATCTGCATGTATTGTGCGCAATATATATAGGAGAGATTATGAGTGTACATTCGGAAGGTTCCCATCCATCATTAGATCCACATCTAGACGAGATGAGCCCCCTCATTCAAGGCGAAGAAAAAAGAACAGGGGAAATATCTATCGGCCGAGGCATAACCATCCCCCAAAAAACCGAAAATAGCGAGTCTACGGCACTCATAGCCCAGGCCTTAATCGTGCATAAGCCCACTTTGACCCGCACAGAAAAAGTTGTTCATTTCTGGAAAAGTCTGATAAATCCGCTTAGCACCCATGAAAGAAACAACCTTGCAGATATTGCCGAGCGCTTATTGCAAATCGAGGATAGCCACAGCATCCCTTCTGCCTTGAAAAAAAGTGTAAACGACATTTTGCTCGAAATGGCGCGCGAACCCCAAGGAGATAAATTCCGCAATACTTTTGCCACAGCCATTTTATATCAGCACACCATAAACGGCATGCTTATTGAACATGGGGTCATCGAAAATGTATACGCTAGGCTGTCTACGCTCGATCAAAAAAAGGCATTTGTAAAGGCTTTGAACTCCGATCCCGCATTTAGCCTTAAGAAAGAAGCCTTGGAAAAGCACCTGTCGTCAGAACGAAAAAGGCTGCCCATTACCCAAGCTCCCCAAGGAATTATAAGAACAATCAAGCGCATTTGGCAGAAACTTTTTTCAAACAACCCACAAACTCCTCACCAGGCTGCCTTGCGGAAAGGATCCCTGGAAGAGCATATACCCAAAGAAATTGAGGCGGCGCGGACAGGCACGCCGCTTACAGAGCTCACGACAAACGAGAAAGAAAACTTGAAAGCGCTAGCTGAAAGACTTGTGCCCAAAACCGACAATCCCAAGTTGCGAAATCTGTTAAAGCGCACTTTATATGCAATGGCCAGCCATAACCGCGATTTTTATCAGCAGTTTGCCCAAGACGGCAAGGCAGCGCAAGGCTCCCTGAATTTTGAAGCCTTTATTTTAGGCGATTTCCCCGATAAGCTCACACTCCATCCACAGAACGAAGACCACAAAAAAGCTTTGCAAGATTGCGTGGCGGCCCAAAGAATTGAACTAATATGGGAAAAAAAGCTCACTCAGCATACATTTTCACACAAACTGTTAAGTGGAGACACATTCCTCGATTTATTCAAAACTTTGCCCCCCAAAGGCGCTTCCAGAGAACATCTAGTAGAAATTATGCAATCTGCCCTTAGGGAGGATATAGCCGGCAAGTTTGCGCAACTCAACCAGCAGGGGGAAATAAATGCCCTCCCTATCCCTCGCCAAGACCTTCAAGAGGCCCTTCAAGAGGCCATCTTAAAATATGTAGATTGTAAGTCCATTCCTCTGGCAAGCGCTCAAGCGCATGCAGCAGAAGAGCGTGAAGATGCCGTGGAAAAGCAGATGGTAGACTTCATGGGAGCCAAGAGCATGCCGGACTTAGAAAAGTCTTTTCGCGAAAAAGGATTTTTGAGCATTGCACCCGCCATATCGCGCATAACCGAGGCTTTGAAGACCCACTTAGCGCCCCAAACGGAGATCGGGACAATTGAGTATGAGCGGCGCAAAAACATGCTTAAGGCCCTCTCAAAAGTCGATGCAGAGGACAAGTCCGTGGAGCCCTTCCATGTATTGAAAGGGTTTGCCGATGACTTGATCCATGCACAGGGGCCTGCAATGCACAAAGAGCCTATTACACCACCCCAAAGAGACTTCCTTAAATTAGCCTTCTATGCAGTGGCCAATGAACTATTTGAAAAATCCACTACTTTAGCCGAAATAAAACCTGAAAAGCTCACCCCCGAAGATCTCCAGTTGCTAGACACTAGGGAGAAGTTGCATAATGCCCTTGTGGAGCGCAGCGAGCTGGCTTTCTTGAGGGTGAAAGGTCTAAGCCTGGCGATAGTCGATAAACTGCAAGCCGATGGAGTCCCCCAAGAAGTGATCGAGGCATGCATGGGCGCTATGCTGGACAAACAGCAGCAGGCCTTGAAAAACCAGCTGGAAGCGCGCCTGAACATGTCCCCAGAGACGGAAAATTTAAACGCTGATCCAGAGCTAGACAACGCCATAGCGACCTATCTCGACAGCCAACAAGGTGCTGCTACACGCAGCTATGTGAAAGCAAACCAAGCTGCTACTAAGGACGTTATGCACCTTATAGAAACTTATACCGCACGGCATGCAGACCAGAAGGCTGAGATTGAAAAATTAGAAACGCTGCGGGCAAGCATAAATACTGAGCAAAATAGCTTCTTGCAAGACGAGTTGGGAAACAAGTATTTCAACTTTACACCGGCAGATTATCCCCTGCCCAATCAGGGGGAATTAGCAAAATCCCTGGAGGGGATGAATAAGAAGCTGTCCGAATATATGCAGCTGTGCCAAAAAAACCCCGTATATCGCGTCTTACAAGGTGCTCAATATACACAAATGGTCCAACTTGAAAAAAGAGTGGTATTGGTCGGCCTATTGGATAATTTAAAGCTCAAAGAGCCTGCCATGCGCGCCGTCGAGACCGTATTGAAAAGCGAGGCCTTGGCGTTCATTGAGTCTGACAAAGACCTGGATACCATTTGGAAGACGGAATTTAAGGGGCTTAGTCCCCTGCATAGGTTATACCCCTTACTGGAAAAAACATTCACCGGGTCTTTGCAGCAGCTTACCACATTTTCCTCTCGCGAGCTCATGCAAGAGCTATTTGATCTTTTAGCGGATATGCTTATAGAAAATCCCAGATCAGATCAATTTGATAGACTAAATGTGCAGTTCATCACCAAAGCCTCAAAACTTGCGCATTCCGCATTAGGGAAGTTTGGCAGGGAATTTCTCGAAAACAATCGCGAACAAGTAACTTTCTTTGCCGACGACTTTAAAGAAAAAATGCAGGTCCAAATCCAAAAAACCGCAGATTTGTATGACTTTTTAACTTCCAACACCTTCCCAACCGACC
>PLSG01000253.1 GCA_003164155.1 Parachlamydiaceae bacterium
CCATACTTTAACGGCTTTATCGGTCGAACAATGGCTAGAGCGCTTAGCTTCGACTTAAACATCTATTTGTAGATTATATTAAGTCACTTTATGTTTTAGATTGAGTAGGAAATTTCAACACAAAGAAACACCCAAAGATCACAAAGGACACAAAGAAGGCAGAAAAATATTTTCAGCTTTGTGTTTGTTTTTCGCCTTTGTTAAATGCCTCCCTCTGTGATCTCTGTGCTCTCTGTGGTAAAAAAAAATCTACCACAGAGATCACAGAGGGAGGGCAAAATGACCGAAAAGGTGAACATAGCCTATTTGCTCTTCCTTCTTTGCGTCCTTTGCGATCTTGGTGTGTTTCTTTGCGTTAAAATCCCCTAAATTCGCTGACCGAAAAGGTGAGCAAGGCCTCTCAATGACCTTCCGAGGCTAGCAGCGAAATCGCCGACCAGTCCATCTCTTCTCTGCCTTTATCCAGGCTGATCAGCAGCTGCTTTTGCAGTGCTTGCGCAAAAGGAGAGTTGAGATCTAACGATTTAGCTGCATCTAAAAATAAGTTGATGTCCTTTAATCCGAGGGGTAATTTAAGACCAGCTGGGCTAAACTTTTGTTGAATAATGATCTTTCCATAATTGAGAAAAACGGGTGATGGAAAGAGGGTTTCAGTTAAAAAAGCATGCAGCTGTGTCGGGTCGACGTCGTTTTTTTGGGCAAAGGCAAAAGCCTCACCTAACATTTCAATGGCAGATAAAATCATGAAATTGCCGGCTAGTTTAACGGCATTGGCAGCTTCGGGTTTATCTCCAAAATCATAAATCTTTTTGCCTATCATATTTAACAGCGGTTCCGCCCTTTTTTTTGCGGCACCATCGCCGGACATGCAAATCCACAATTCTTGCCTGGCTGCGGCCTCTGGCCTTCCGAATACGGGTGCGGCAATAAAATGCACACCCTTTTTTTTGTGTTTGAGGGCAAGTTTTTGGGTCGTAGCTGGCCCAACCGTGCTGGAAGAGATATGTATGCATCCGGGGGATGCCCCTTCTAAAAGACCATCAATGCCTTCCACAATGTCTTCAAGAGCACGATCATGGGCTAGCATGGACAAAACAATCGGAGCGTGTTTAAATGCTTCGCTTGGATGGTCCAAAAGCTTGGCGCCGGCTTCAACCAAAGGGATCGATTTCTCTTTGGTGCGGTTGTATACCCCAAGTTCTACTCCGTGCTTCAATAAATTTAATGCCATGGGAGAACCCATGCTGCCTAGGCCTATAAAGCTGGCTTTTAATGTCATTTCAATCCTCCACAATTATGATGTTTCTCTTTATTGCACGGGTGGGGCCATAAATTCGGGCCCGACTGGCATAGAAATGGTCTCGTTTAGAATGTCGTCAATGGCCTTAAAATCTTCAGCTTTTAATTTCCATCCCCACACAGTTGAGATGGCATCGAGTTGTTCTGGTTGGCGTGCACCCCATAGCGCCACGTCGATGCCCATATCTAATACCCAGCGTATAGCTAAAGATAATACGGAACATCGATAGTTTTGTTGAGCCCATTGATCTAAGCGTTTAACACACTCTAGGTATTGGCTATAACGAGGTTTTTGAAATTTTGGATCGGATTTGCGTAAATCATCGCCTTGAAATTGAACGTCTTGCCGCATTTTACCTGAAAGTAAGCCTCGGCACAAAGAACCGTACCCCACGGTGGCTAAATGCATTTTTTTGCAATAAGCTAAGATCGTCTGCTCAGCTTCTTTTTCAAAGAGATTAAAGGGCGGTTGTGCTGCATCGATAGGCGCCGTTTTTTGAAATATTTTCATGTCTTCCACAGTGTAGTTGCTCACGCCGATGGCGCGAATCTTACCTTCTTTAAGTAATTGATCTAGCGCGTTAGCTGTCTCCGCAAAAGGCGTTTGGGGATCTGGCCAATGCACTTGATATAAATCAATATAGTCGACCTGTAAGCGTCTTAAAGAATCTTCAATTTCCTGCATGATTCTCTTTTTACTACTGTCGCGAAAAACCTGCTGATTTTTCCAATTTAGCCCAACTTTCGTGGCCAGCACCACGCGTTCTCTATTTCCGTATTGTTTTAAGGCTTTACCTACAATTTCTTCTGATTTTCCAAATCCGTAAACAGGAGCTGTATCGATTAAATTGATGCCATTTTCAAGGGCTCTTTGAATAGTGGAGATGGCTTTTTGTTCTTCTGTGCCTCCCCACATCCAACCTCCTATGGCCCAGGTACCTAAACCAATGCGTGAAACGTCGGTTTTTAAATGGGGGATGTGCGTGAATTCCATAAAACTCCTTTGTAAATGCGGAAAATGGTTTAAATTATATGCGGATTTGTAACTTCACACTATCGGCTTATGGAAAAAAATTAAACCCAGAAATGAAAATATTTTTTTGCCTTCTTTGCGTCCTTTGCGATCNNGTTTCTTTGCGTTTAAATTTCCTAATGCACTGTCAAGGTAGAGTATAAGCGCGCAATAAGGGGTGGGACACATCGCAAATGCGATGGATTAAAATTTGTTCTATGTTGCCAATTTGCCACTGTTCGGGGGCCACCTCATTATGCACATCGGTTTTAATGCTTTGCATTCCCAGCGGCAAAACCGTGCAGCTGTAGCCAATGTAGGGGTCCTTTTTCCAATTCGTGTCAAAAAGCATGCATATCGATGGCAGTAGGACTTTGATGAAGGGATTTTTTCTCAAGGCAAAGGTGATGGCGTCGACAGATAAAGATCTATTTTCTCCAGTGATGATGCGGTCGGCGATTACAATCTCTTCACACAGCTTTTGCAAAGAGTCGCATGTCCGAACTTGACTTCCAATGAGTTTTTTTAGGTCCTTAAGGTTCTGAAGGGCCGTTTTGGGGATATGTCTGTGTAGATATGCGCCATATTCTGCCATGAATTCTTGCGCTAATTTTCCCCAGAGGGGTATTTTGTTCAATATGGCAGCTGGCCTTTGCATGGTTGCGAGGATGGCTTTTTCTTCATTTTTAGCCAAAAGTAAGATGTGATGCAGGATAATGTTGAAGGCATGGCCTGGCCTTTCGCATATTTGCCGCATGTGCTTGTTGTCTTTGATGTACTCTTTTTCTGCGTCGCTTAGTTGGCGGATGT
>PLSG01000219.1 GCA_003164155.1 Parachlamydiaceae bacterium
GTGAGAGCTTTCATGCAGGCCAAATTCATCAATTTAACATTTACAGTGTACTAGTACAACGTTAAGGTAGAATTTGCTGATTTGGCCAGCGCGAAAGATCTCGCGGTTGAGCGATCGTGCAGTACCTCTGCGTGGCACTTAGGCCAAGAAAAAACAAAGGCTGGAATCAAACTTGCTCAAGCTGTAGAATCTTGTATAATATTTTCAATAAAGACAAATCTGCGCCAAAAATAAGACGTCGGAATTTATGCATCAAAAATTCACAGCCTTGCTTCAAAATTCGATAAATGTCGCATCCATCTTGGGAGCCTCGGTCACGGGAAGGCGAGACAAGCGCGCCGGATACACTAAAGTAGGCGTGCGCCCATTGATGATTAAAGGAAAGCTGTGCTACCAGTTATCGAGCTTTTCAGATACTCAGGTGTTCCACGAAAATATTGAAGGAGAAAGCTTGCTTCCGCGGCTAGGGCAGTTATTGGCCTCTGCTTTCAAGCAAGCCGTGGTGTTTACTGAAGAGGCCGATTACCACATCCTAAGTGGAAAAGAGGGGCATATCACCATCCTCAAAAAGCAGCCGACGCATGCCAGCTCTTCTAAAATCGCTGCTAAGGATAAGGATCCTTCTAAAGGTTTTTTTAGCGTTACTAGCCTCGATCACAATAGAGCTAAGCGCTACCTTCTGGCAGAAGGTACGCCGATCCCCTTTCTGGTGAAGCTGGGAGTCATGGGGACGGATGGCAAGATCTTGCCCAAGAAGTACGATAAGTTCCGCCAGATTAACCGCTTCTTAGAGATGGTGGAAGATGTGATGTGCCATCTAGAGGAAAAGCAAAAAATTCATATTGTCGATTTTGGATGTGGAAAGGCCTATCTGACATTTGCCATGTATCACTATTTGACACACATCCGCAAAATGCAGGTTGAGCTAGTGGGGATTGACCGCAAAGCGGAAGTAGTCGAAGAGTGCCAGGCCTTAGCTGTCGGTTTGGGCTATGAGGGATTGCATTTTTGGATTGGCGATATCGATAAGTATGTCACCAAAACGGCGGTTGATATGATGGTTAGTTTACATGCCTGCAATACAGCTACCGATGCCGCTTTGGCTAAAGCCATTGAATGGCAGGCTAAGGTCATCTTGGCGGCGCCCTGTTGCCAGCACGAACTTTTCGATCAAATTTCCCATCCTCTACTTGCCCCTATCTTAAAACATGGAGCTTTGCGCGAGCGCTTGGCGGCTGTAGCGACGGACGCCGTGCGGGCACAGATTTTGGAGATCTTAGGCTATAAGACATGCGTCATGGAGTTTATTGAAACCGAGCACACTCCTAAAAATCTGCTCATCCGGGCGGTCTATGGCGGTCATAAAAAGTCTCCTCAAGCCATTTCTGAGTATGCGCAATTGGTGCAAAGCTGGGGCATCGACCATGCACTTTCGCGCATCTTGAGGGATAAAGGTATACTAGATTAGCGCGCCTTTCCCCTATATTAAAAATTAGACAATAGTGTAGTATCCACAAGCATGCGTAAGCGTGCCACTCTTTCAGAGGAACTGAAGGGGGGCTGCGCAAAGTGGAGAAGCTTAACTGCAGATTTTTTTCGCCTCCCTTTAGTTCCTCTTAAGGGACGATAACCCTACGAGCATGAATAACAAATTTCTTGAGGCGCTGCGCGGCCGCAATAGTGGTAGACCCCCCATCTGGATAATGCGGCAGGCTGGCCGGTATATGCCCGAGTATCGGGCATTGCGGGAGCGCTATTCTTTTTTGGAGATGTGCCACAATCCCGAATTGGCGGCGCAGGTGACTATGCTGCCTATCAAGGCCTTTGGCATGGATGCGGCCATTCTTTTTTCCGATATCTTAGTCATTCCCGAGGCTCTGGGCGTGGGATTGCATTTCGATGAGGGGATGGGACCGGTTATCGATCGCAAGATTACCTGTCAGGCAGACATTGTCGCATTGCCCGCCCTGCAAGTAGAGCACTCTTTGGGATTTGTGGGACAGGCCATCGGCCTAGTCAAGCCGCAATTGAAAGTTCCCCTTATAGGCTTTTGTGGCGCACCCTTTACTGTAGCCAGCTATATGATCGAAGGCAAGTCGAGCAAAGATCTGAAGAAGACTAAGCAGTGGATGTTTTCAAATCCCGAAGGGTTTCATGCGCTTTTGAATGTGCTGGCAGATTGCACGATTGCCTATCTCAATATGCAAGTGGCCGCAGGCGTCGATGCTCTGCAAATTTTCGACTCTTGGGCGCATGTTTTGGGCCATAGGCAGTTTAGGGAATTTTCGCTCCCCTACCTTGAGCGGATTGTCCAGGGGATAAAAGATCCGTCGATACCCATCATTTTATTTTGCCGGGGCTCATCGGTATTTGCCCCACAGTTGGCCGAATTGCATCCGCGCGTGGCTCACCTTGGCATAAGCCTCGATTGGAACAGCCATATGCCAGAGATCAGAAAGCGCGTGCCCCATCCCGTGGCTTTGCAGGGCAATCTCGATCCCGATGTGCTCTATGCCCCTCCAGCGCATATCCGCAAAGAAGTCCACAGCTTGCTCGACAGTATGCGAGGGGATCCAGCCTTTATCTTTAACTTGGGCCACGGCATCCATCCGGACATATCGGTGGAAGCCGTAAAGACACTTGTGGACTGTGTCAAAGCAAGCTAATCAACTGTCGAAAAGGGAGCAGCATATGCGCGATGAGGCCATAGCTTTTTTAAAAGACCTGCGGGAAACAATCATTGAAGCGTTTTCTGCCTTAGAGAAAAATGGCCGTTTTCAACGCAAGCCATGGCAGCACCATTCTGGCGGAGGAGGAGAGATGGCTATTTTGCGCGGTGATGTCTTTGAAAAAGCCGCTGTGAATTTTGCGGCGGTGAGCGGAGACACCTTCCCCATGCAAGACGGCTTAGGGCCCTACACAGCTACAGGACTCAGCCTTATCACCCACATGCACAATCCGCACGCTCCAACAGTGCACATGAATATTCGCTACATAGAAACCAAAGAAAAACAGTGGTTTGGAGGCGGGTATGACCTGACGCCTATGGGATTTCCCTATGGTGAAGACACCGCTCATTTTCATGCCGTGGCCAAAAACACCTTAGATCCCTTTGGATCGCATCTCTATGCGCTTTTTAGTCAAAATGCCCGCGAATATTTTTACATTCCCCATTGGAAAAAAGAGCGCGGCGTAGGAGGGATTTTTTTCGACCATTGGCATACGGGTGATCTTCAGCAGGACAAGGCGCTTTGGAAGGATGTGGGGAAGACATTTTTAGAGGCCATCTTGCCCATCTATCGCAAACGCCTGCCCATGCCTTATTCCGAGAGCGAAAAAGACAAGCAGCTGCAGTCCCGTGCGCATTATGTGGAATTTAATTTGCTGTATGACCGCGGCACAAAGTTTGGATTTCAATCGGGGGGCAATCCAGAGGGCATATTGTGTTCCATGCCCCCACTGGTGAAGTGGTAAAGGTGGACATGCCAAAACACTACGCCATCTTGGGAGGCGGCCTATCCGGATTGTCCCTGGCTTGGTTTTTGCGTAAGAGATTCAAAGAAGCCATTTGCATAACTATTGTCGAGCAAAGTTTTCGCACGGGCGGTTTGATCGAGAGCCAAGAGCAAGCTGGATTTTTGTTCGAACAAGGCCCCCATAGCATACGTGCCAAAGGGCCAGGCGCAGAGACTCTGCAGCTGGTGCAAGAGCTTGGCTTAGAAGATCAGGTGATTGCCGCCGACAAATCATCTGGCGTGCGCTTCCGTTGGATCGACCAAAAGCTGCAGCCCCTGCCCAGTGGATTGATCGGACTTCTATTTTCGCCTTTGGCTAAAGAGCTTCTGCCCGCATTGTGGAAAGAGTGGCGCATACCGGCCCATCGTGGTCAAGAAGAAACCATTTATGCCTTCGTTTCCCGCCGTTTCGGAACTGCCCTGGCCGAAAGGTTTTTTGACCCCATGGTGGCTGGTATCTATGCCGGAGAGATGCGTAGCTTGTCTATGCGCGCCTGCTTTCCCCTGTTGCACCACTATGAGCAGCAATATGGTTCCGTGGTAAAGGGAGCAATTTTCAGCCAGTGGAACCACCGCCGTCCACCCCGATCCGATTTTGTGGCGCAAGTCCAAGCTGCCGGGGCCTTCTCCTTTAAAAGCGGCATGGAGACTTTGACCCGCAGCTTGAGCCAAAAAAGCTGTGCCCACGTGCTATTGGGTGCAAGGGTAGTAGGCCTGCACCCCCAAGGTCAGCATCAGGGCATAAATATAGCCCTGGCTGACGGCAGATCGCTGCATGCCGA
>PLSG01000179.1 GCA_003164155.1 Parachlamydiaceae bacterium
AGACCAGCTGCGGCAGCATTTTAATGTCTCCTATGAAGGCACACATAGAGCCCTAAGCGATGTGATTGTCAACGTGGAAGTGTTCAAGCATCTGGCACGTGATTTTAAAAACACGGAAGACCTCTTTCAAGCGCTTTCTAAACCAGTAATGCTCAAAAATATGCCTTTAGGAAAACACAAAGGACGTCCAATAAAAGAAGTCCCTATAGAGTATTTGCATTGGGCGGCAAATAAAGATTTTGACCAGGATTTGCTCTTTTCCCTCCGTTCTGAAATAAACCGGCGGAAAAAAGGGAATTTGTT
Source organism: Parachlamydiaceae bacterium (assembly GCA_003164155.1). Lineage (GTDB taxonomy): Bacteria > Chlamydiota > Chlamydiia > Chlamydiales > Parachlamydiaceae > BOG-1457. Next base: position 304 of record PLSG01000179.1, read on the forward strand.
TACCCAAAGCAGCAATCCCTTTTCAAAGCTGTGATAAATCTTCAGTAAAATAAAACACCTAAAGCCCTGCTATTTAGAGAAAAAACTGGTAAAAAACTGGGCATATGCGCAAAATGGCAGCAATGTCAATATTTTCATAACCCGTTCTAGGAGGAACAAAAAAATGGCTTCAAACTCACCAAAACCCCTATACGAAACCCTATTAGAAGGGTTAAATCTCACAGAGTTCAAAAAAGATCTGAAAGAAATCAAAAAAGAAGCGCAGGAATCGATTAAAAACGATACTGACTACGCTGGTGAAGGCGATCTATTGATCATATTAATAGAAAACCTTGAAAAAGAACTAGAAGGAGTAAAAACAACTCAATCACTAGATAAAAATCACCAAGTTAGAATTCTTGCACATCTCACATTCTTGCATCGCATCTTAGAAGACGCGCAAGATGAAGACGAGGATGAAGATTTTGATGATGAAGAAGACGACGAAGATTTTGATGATGAAGATGATTTAGATTTCGCCGAAGAAGAAGACGATGAGGAAGAGAAAATTGAAGAGAAAGGTAAAGGGCGCAAATAACTCGCAATTTCTCAACTAATCGCCTTTCTGTTTTTTCAGATGCCCTTAGCGCACTTCCCTAGTGCACTAAGGGCATCTACCCTCCCTCAGCTCGCTTTCACAAGACATCCACGGCATACATAAATCTCTAAAGCAATTGTTCAAAAATACCGTAAAATCCTCTTGCGCATCCCCATTTTTCACATTATATATGCAATGATACCCTCGAAGCGGAATTTTCGATTCGAGCCTTAAGTGTCCCCCTTATCCAATTTGAAATTTTATGGAGGTTGACCTCATGCTCAAAAAATCAATGATGCTAGCATTTATTACTGGCGTGGCCATCGTGGGCATTTCTTTATTCGCCGCCCAAAATGACCCCTCAGAAGATGAACAGAACGTACGCCAGCTGATCAGCAAGTTTTCAGAAGGCTGGAATAAACACGATGCGCAAGCCATGGCCGAAACTGCCGCTGAAGATGGAGACATACTCAATCCCTTTGGCAAATTGGCCGTCGGCCGAAAGAATATCCAGAAGCTCTTCGAAGAGGAACAAAAAGGGATCATGCGCAAAAGCTCCATCGAATTCCATGTGCAAAATGTGCGCTTTTTAACCCCCAAGGTGGCCTCGGTAGATGCCGATGTCTTGATCACCAATATGGAAAAAGCCGATGGATCAAAGGAAAAGCCCACCAAGCACCATATATTCCTCATAGCTATGCCCAAAGACGGACAATGGCAATTCGTGTCATTGCGCGCCTACGCCTTGACAGGCAAAGAAATTAAACTCATCGAATAGAGCAAGTCCGACAAGCTGCGCGCCAAGAAATTGCCCGCTTGCATTGGGGCCTGGCTTGTGATTTTGTGTTTTGAACAGCTGCCAAAGAGATAAGCCTGCGTGCGGTTCAAAATGCAAAATTGCCAGCCTGGCCCCCCAGACGACGCTGAGTCCCCACGTCGTCTGGGGTCAGGTTTATCATTATCATCCCTTGGGCGGCGTTCAAAATACAAAATCACAAGCCAGCACCCCATGCAAGGGGGGCCAACGGCCAAATCTTTTTGAATAGCACGTTTCCGGAGCTGGCAAAGGCAGTCTTCAAAGATGAGTGAAAAGGGCCGGATCCTGCAATTTGCGCAATTTATTGAAATGGATCTGTGCCTTTTCACCAAGTCGTGCAAATCACAGGGCCCTACCTCTTATACGCCCCTACTGCCACGCTCCAAAAATTGCGCCCATGGCGCACATCGACACTAAAAAAAAGCCGACGTCTACGCCATAGGCTTTCAGAGGCTTTTTCGCCCAGATGACTCCCGAAAACTGCGTAGTAGCCACAAAACCCAGCCATACAAAAAAAGCCACTTTGACCCCTCCCAGCGCCGAATCTACATGCAGACTATGAATGGTGGCGCATAAAACCCACGCTACGATGAAGCCCACCAGCAGGGCGCCTGCGATATGCATAGGTGTCGCTTTCAATTCGGCTACATCAAACTTATGCGCTTTGACCCAGAAATCGCCCAGCAGCATGGGCGAATACCAAAAATATCCGACAAATCCATTTAAAATGGCCGCCACAATCACGGCCAAAAAGTTCACATCAGTTAGAAACATTCCCCTCCTTTAAGAGCTTAAAGCCCATTCTTTTGTTCGGCAAATGTCAATAATATCAATGCCTATACATTTTTTTGCAACCGTTTTGCCTCATGTGTCGTTCCAAAGGAGCTAGAAAAAAGTTAGTGTGTCTTTGGATACAGTCAAAAATTTCCACATATAACCAGTATAACCTGTCAAAAAATCATCTGGCAGAATCTACATGAAAACAGCTATCTTAAAACAAACTTAATAATTTATTAATTTAAAACAAATAAAACCGGTGCTAAAATAACACTCAATTTCCGCGAGTTCTAAAAGTCGGCGATCACAGGATGCTTTGTTGACCCGCCTGAGGTTTGTTCTCGGAAATCAGCAAGTTAACACTCAAAAAAGAGATTATTATCATGACTAGTTCATTATCTTCAAGTTCCTTTTCGACTTCTTTATCTTCATTAACTTCGCCTCCTGCCCATTCAAGAGAGCCAACCACATCTTCATCTGGCCTCCCATCCCTTCTCTCTTCCCAACCCACACCATCTTTCACGCTTTCATCTCTGCTCTCTGGGCCATCAACATCTTCTTCCTCATCTTCACCTTTTCCATCTTTGAGCTCTCCCCTATTTCCATTATTTGATATGCCAACTTTTAGTTTTCCCTCTTCACACACCTGGTCAGCTGGTTCATCCACATCCTCTTCAAGTCCTGCCTTTTCCTCCACGTTAAAAATAGAGGAAGCTGCACCAAAATCTTTGCGTACAGAATATAAAGGAAAACGACAACTTGGCAAACATACCCCTTCCAGTTCTGAGCTGCCATTTATTCATTCTGGAGTTTCTGCCCCAGCGTGGCCATCTTCGCCACTATTTTCAAACCCTTCACTCTTAAGCAAACCTTTTTCACTTCCGTCTTCCTCATCTTCATCGTCTTCGCCATCGATTCCAAGGAGAATAAGCACAATGGACAAGAGTGCACTTATGCGCATGAGCAAGAGTGAACTTATAGCTTTATATGTAGCAGAAGCTGTGCATGATGCAGAAATTGCTGCTCTAACTGGGAAAATGCAAGGGTTCCATGTAGATGAAAGTAGCAGTAAAGTTGATCTGTCAGAAATGAAGGGAAATGATTATGGAGTGGTAGTAAAATCGGATTAATAAAATAGAGGACTGGAAGGCTTATTGCAAGGCTTGAATTTAGTAAATTAGGTATGGGGGCAAACGAAACCATACCTTCTCCTTGCAGATTAACAACGCCTTCTTTAGGCCTTGGTGTATTTGTGGGGCTTTACCCTCCGCTGCCGAAAATTGCCAACTTGCAAGATTCTAAGATCCTGTGATCTCAGGCGCAATGGTATTCGGTCAGGTAATCGTAAAGATCGGCTTCACGCGTAATAAAAATGCTGTGGGAAGAGCTACATTTGGGAGCTATCGCATTGATGATNNTTGATGATCTCGGCATCCCCTACTCCCGGGGCACAGACCGCCGACAACGAAGTTAATAATTTCAAGTCTTCGAGCATGCACATGCCCTGTATGTAATCTGGGAAGCTAAAGCCCTCTTCTTTGACACGCATAAAAATGAGTTGGTATTCAAATAGTAAAGCCTGTATGGCATAGTATAAGCCCAATGTATTCGGAGGCGGATTACCTAAGGTTTCCACGAGCTGTGACAAAGATTGGCACATATAGGGCTTTCTAAACTCGCCCCTCTCAGCTTCCCCAAATAAGGCGATAGTTTGTGTAGCTTTCATATTCCCCTCTCTATCTCTATTGGTTTTAATATGGAGAGTATTGGTGATAGGGTGTCTCATCAGTTAGTGTATATGACTAAATTGTATTAAGTTTTTTAAATAATATCAACAACTTTGATTC
>PLSG01000388.1 GCA_003164155.1 Parachlamydiaceae bacterium
TTTTCCCCTTCTCCAGGTGCGGTTGCTGCGCATATCGCCAAGCACATTTTTTGCATAGCGCTTGTGGGAGTTTTAGCACTTCCTTCTAATTCAACAATGAGGTCAGAAGCGCTACTTTCGCCACTCAGATAGCGGTGTAAAAAGGGAAGCTGCCTATCCAAATCGGTCACATGACCATCTCGTTGGAGCTTTACCGACAGCAAATCGCGAAAGCGGATGCCAAAGGGCTCTTCTTTTGCCTCTGCCTCAGGAAGATAAGCACTCAAGCTCTCTGCTTCGGATTTTTTCCATTTCTCCATAAAGACTTCCCATTTCTCTACGGCTAGCTTGTCCTCTTGAGCACTCCTCATTAGGCGGCCGATCTCGATAAGATGAGGACTTGCGCATCGCCAGGTATCTAAGGCCCCCTTACCCATCAGCTGCGCTTGTACAAATTGAGAGAGAGCTCTTTGCATCACTGTTTTTTCCGAGGAAGGGAGGCTACTGATTTTACCCGCATAGACAAATAGAGCTGCAGGATAGCGTCTTTCCAAAAGCTGCTCCACATTCTTGTGCCATAGTTCAAAAAACTGTACTTCAGATTTAAAATTCCGTACGTCTAACTGAAAGATATCTGAAATTTGGCATTTGAGCATTGCGTGCAATTCTGGCAAAGCAATAGATCTTGGCATGGCTATCTCGGCCGCTTTGCCCGTATACAACAATGTGTTTATCGCGCGTATCCGCTCCATCAACTTTCTGTCTTTGAGGACCGTATTTTTGAGTATGGCTTTTTTTGAATCTATAGGGCGCGAGATATCTGACAATGCATCGCANNAGGCTGCGGTTAAGCGGTTTGGATGGCTGCCAGTGGGTAAGAAGCTCTCTTTTCCCACAAAGAAGGATCTGACCAGAGTGAGGTTTTGCTCTGCATTTTTTTTCCACTCATCTTCGGATTTCGCTTTTGACTCGCCCTTGAATTTTTCCTCTTCTTCCCCTTTTTTAGGTTTGGCGCCGCTCTTTTTCTGCTTCTGTTTCAGGTTGTCTAGTAACTCCACAACATCACAAGCATGTTCTATGTACTGTTTGCACAAAATGTGATTTTTCTGAACAGGCGCAAGCTCTGAATTTGCCAAATTCAGCAGGCTCAAAACCATTTCGCGCATTCTCCCTGCCTCGGTAAGCAAGGGAACATCATCGACTTGCCTGCTAAAATATTGGATCGCCTGCGGATCGCTGCTGCACGCGCAAGCTAAGGCGATAGGGAGCAGACTGTAGGGNNATTCTTTGGGCCATCGAAGTCCGTTCCCCTGTCGTTCCCAAAGTGAAAATTTTTGAAAATAGGGTGGATAGCCCAGCGTCTTGCACTGTTTTGGCTACCCTTTCTCTAACCTCTTCGCCAGGAGGTGCTCCCTCTGCAGTCTCTTCTTTGCTCACCTGGGCATTCACCACAAGGGCGTAGCGCAGCTGCTGTTGCTGCACCCACTCTTTTAGGCGTTCACTTAAAATCGGATCGGGCTCCTTTTCTGCTTGTTCCCACATCTCGACCAAATAGCGGTTGGAGTGGTGTAAGAAAGAGGTATCGACAGAGGCTCCACAACATGTTTTTATAGAGGTTTCGCACGTGGTTAAATCAATGGAAGAGTTATACAATAAACCTATGCTAACAATATCTAGAAGACCTTTTGGATTGCTGATTCCAAATTGGAGAATCATATTGGTAAAGCGCTTAAGGTTTTCAAATGGCCACACTTGGACCGCAAACTTAGCTACTTCTATCCGGCTGGCTTCTGAGAGGCCGTATTTAACAAGGCTACCCAGAAGTTCCCCATAACGCAATTTGACGACAATTTTGGCTATATCCACCAGATCACCTTGGGAAGTAATGTCATAATTGCGAATATAGCGAGATAGTGAAGAGAATGATTGGCTCGCAGCTATTTTGGCTATCTCCACCCGATCTCTTGGATCGGCGATCCGATAGTTGGCAATACATTCAGATACATTATTATAGGGGATTCTAGCCGCCAATTTGGCTATATCCACCAGATCTCTTTGATTAGTGATTCCATATGTGCCAATATGTTCCGAGAAGTTACTATCGAAACAAGCTATTTTGGCTATCTCTACCAATTCTTTTGGGTCTTTGATTCCATAATCGGCAATGTATATGGATAAATTTCCATACCGAGCAGCTATTTTGGCTATCTCCATCAATCCCTCTTGATCGAGTTGACCGGTGATTCCACTTGTGCCGATATGCATGGAGAATTCGTCTTCTTTGGCAAGTATTTTGACCACCTGTACTAAATCTGCTTGCTTGGCGATTCGATAATTGCGCAGGTATGCAAGGCAGTGTATATCGCAACTAGCAGCTATTTTAGCTACTTCCACCAAACTTTTTTGGAATGTGAGGCGATAATGTTCAACATATTTAGAGAATCCCGAACAACTTTTAGCAAATATTTTGGCTATCTCGAACCGTTCTTTCTCATCCAGGCACTGAATGATCAATTTATACCAGTTCAAATCGCTTTGCATTTGTTCGAGGTAATGGAAATCTTTGTCAGCAATCCACGCAATGGCCGTCGTCCCCCTATCATCGAGTTTCCATGACAATTTTTCCAGATTTTCATGGAATAACTGGATCATGCTAGAGGGGCTCGAATCGGAAGCCTCGAGTATACTAGAAAAATCCGCGCGCCATTTTTCAAGTTTTTCTTTAGAGGGCGCAGCGGCGTACCCTCTGGACGCAACTAAACTGCTAGTCTCTCCTCCTGTAGTCTCTCCTCCTGTGGGTCGCACAATATCGGCACTGGATGCCAGTACTTTAGCCGTCGTCTCTGCGACAACAGGCGATGGCTCAACCGTCAATCGCTCAGCTAACGGCGCCTGATTGCTCGAAGAAAAAGTACTTTCTCCTGTAGCTGCACTAAACTTTGCAATCAGTGCTTTTACAGCTTTACTCTCC
>PLSG01000550.1 GCA_003164155.1 Parachlamydiaceae bacterium
AGGCGCTCAGCCATCTCCTGATACCGTTGCTTCATGTTTAGAGGTAAGCAAAATCCGCCATTTAGGCCTATTTCTCGACAAAGGTTACAATCCCTCAGAAATCACCAGCTTAACTATTCCAGGCAAAATAGTGCCATGCGGATCTAGTGTATTTCATTATTTAGCAGATATGCCTTCAAAAACTAGATTCAATGTGGAAAAAGGTGATTTTGAAAGATTCCACTCCCTTTTTGATGTATTCGTAAGAAACTCTCCTTATCCTTTTAATCAAGATAGATCGGGAAGAAAACCGCGCGAAGTAGCTCTTAGCTCGCGTACCGCATTGCCTCCCTCTTTGAGCTCTCCTTTTTTGGCACTTTTTGAAAACTATGAAAAAGGATTTAAAAAAGATTTAATTTCTATTTTGGAAGGCCACAATTTTTCTACAGCGATAGCAAGGCTGGTTATTGATAATCTAACCCTATAGTCCAGCTCAATCTTGGCCTAAGGATGAGAATTACAGGATGGAAAGGATGAGGAACAGGATAGGAAAGATAGAGAACATGCTTGTGCCTCTCCTGTTCCTCATCCCCATCTTGTAATTTCATTCGCAATCCTATCCTTCTATCTTACACCTGCCTATTCACGCGTAATTTTCCCTTAACAACGTACTAGCTCACCTCGTCATCTAATTGATTTATTATTTTTCAGGTTTCACCTCAATTTTAGTGCCATCTGGTTTTTCTACGATCTTAGTGCCGTCAGGCTTTATTTGAATATAGGTGCCATCGTGTTTTTTTATGAGCTTCGTGCCGTCGGTCTGTATGAGCACTAAAGAGCCATCTGCCTCTTGAATGAGCTTTGTGCCATTGGGCTTTATTTGCACAGATGTGCCGTCAGGCTTTTTTATTAGCTTAGTACCGTCTGGCTGGATTTGAACTGCAGAGCCTTCAGCGTCTTGATAAGATTTTGTGCCATCGGAATTTATTTGAACTGAGGCATTTTTCTCCAGCGTTTGGTTAGCCAGCAATAAGCTGCCCGTAGTTAAAAGCCCCATCAGCGATATCGGTAAAATAGATTTGAATAAATATGGTTTGCTTTTCATATTTTAAACCTCCTTTTCGTTAATCTCCGTTATCCTATTCTTTAATATTTGAAGTATGATGTCAATGTTTATATTGCAATGCTCCAGCATGGCTTTTGTCTGAAAACAGACCCAGGATGTAAGAATTTGGAAAAAATATTGTCAAGTAGAGCGGAAAGGGATAATATGAATGGGAGGAAAATTTTACGATGTCCTTTAACATTAGAGACGACGATGCAATGTAGTGAAGCAGAGACCTGCAGCCTTAGCCATAAGTGGCGCATTGGGGGTTTTTTTGGAGCATTTTTAGCTGTCACGGCTATTTTTTTTATCGTCCCCATGTTTGAAAAAAACTTCTATACGCATGTTGTGCTTCAAGCAAGCTTTATTTTGCTGATACTCTCCACAATATGTGCTATCGATGGACAGCGTTCCATTTTAATTGGCGGGATGTTCTTTTTCGTACCTTTCGTGTATTTTGATACGTTGAGTTTTTATTATCAGTCTCTTTTTTATATCGTAGTAGCCTACGGATTTTCTACCGTCTTTACCTTGCTGGCTATGATCATTTTAATGCGCACCATTTTACATGCCAAATTGGTGGATGCCCATCTCATCTTTGGTGCCTTAATGGTTTATTTATTGTCAGGCATTCTTTGGGCAAATATGTTTTTTATCGAAAACATAGTCTCTCCATCCAGTTTTCAAGGGGCTGGCTCTATATCCTTTGACAGTAATGCCTTTCTCAACACCTATGATCAACAATTCAACTTTTTGTATTATAGTTTTGCGACGCTGGCTACTTTGGGCATGGGAGACATTACCCCTTTGCACCACTTGGCTAAATCTCTGACCGCTATGGAAGCTATGTTTGGGCAGTTGTTTGTGGCTATCATCATAGCCAAGTTGGTCAGCGTATGGGGGAAAATTCCCAAAACAGTAGACAATGCCACCCTTTAAATGGACTGGGATTACCTTTCCGCATAGAAAGACCTTCTCAAAGTATGTACACCAATTATTTTTCTATGTGCTTTTGCCCTTTGGTTCGCCGGCAACCACACATAATGAGAGCAAATTCCAGTTGCCCTATGGTTTCACATAAAGCATTTATGCGTTTGGCCACGCTGTAAAAACGCTCTGCAAAAGCCGCTTCAGCTTTCTCTTGGTGGATCTCTGGCTGCAGGGTAAGGGGTTTGGCAGCTAGATTTGCTCTGTCATTCACAATAGTTTTAACGCTGAGTGGGATATGTGTAAAGGGGATCTCGATTAGTGGGATGTCTGACAAGGGGAGATCGACCGTTTTAGTTTTGGGCTGGGAAGGCAAGAGCGTGCGTTTGCGCCGTTCCTTGCGCGGAAGAAGGGAGTAATGAGGGTGTAAGTGATGCACTTGAATTTCAAGGGTTTTTAGTGAAGTGGTGACAAAGGCGACCTCTTGACCGATTCTCTGGTTATATTTTTTTACGCTGTCTAAGAAGCGCACCTCAT
>PLSG01000203.1 GCA_003164155.1 Parachlamydiaceae bacterium
CCCACATCGCCGCACACTAGCCTGTCCATGGTTTTCTTCGAGCACATATCCCGTTTGAAGTCGCCGATGGCCGCTATCTGATCTTCGGTTTCCGCATAAGGGAACTCCTCTTCGAAGGCCAGCATCTCGGGGCTATCTTCAGGATAACAAAAACCCTCTGCGGCAGCCCGCTTGGCATAGAAGGTCAGCAGATCCGCGGCATAGCCTTTGATCGCAGCCTGGGTGTGCTCCTTGGTCTTTTTCCACTTGCCACTGCCCAATGTATGCAAAGAGGGAATATTTTCGTCCGAACCGATGTACTTGCTGATCAGATAGGCTTGATTGAGTGGCACATACACTTTGGAGTTCTCAGCATACTCGATGACAAAAAACTCTCCGGGAATTCCCACGTTATTGGGGCGCGTTTCCAATCCCAGATAGCGTCCAATACCGTGAGTAAAATGCACCACCATATCGCCCACAGTCAAATCATATACCTCTGATGGGGCAGTGTGATAAGTACTGCGCTGTTTTTGCCGGCGGATCTTATAGCGATGCGTGATCTCCGTCAGAGGCAGCAGCAGCAATCCTTGGGAAGGAATAGCAAAACCGCCGGACAAGTAGCCTATGTGAAAGGCCGTTTTGTGCGGCAAGGGGATATGCGCGGCCGCTAACTTTTGACGAAAGCTGGCTTGTTCGGCTTCACTTGTGGCGATTACATGCACCTGGCACTCTTTTTTGCACAGCTGAGGAAGGGCCTGGATGAGCTCATCGCCAGACAGATCCTCGCTGTCGGGATCGTCGGGCTGCAAAAAAGCACTCACTCGCTGAAAGGGATGGCTCCAGCGCTCGGCGGTCAAATGGCGGTTAAACATCTGAAAAGCAATAGGCTGCAAGGGGGCCCTTTCTGAATAGTAGGCGTGCTTGCTTTGGCTTAAAAGGCGCACTTCGCTGAGCTCTTCCACTGGACAAGCCGTCCAAAATAGTTTGTGCAAAGGTTCCAGTTCGTCGAAGAAATGGTCTATAGAGCTGAACGCCGACGAGAAGCTGCCGGATATGCTCATCAAAGAAGCGTAGCGGTCCTCTAAAGCCAGCAGATCGTCGAAGATCACTAAGGTGTTCGGTCCCAAGTAGTCCAGGATTGAACTCAAGCTAGCTTTATCGCGGATCACCTCGAGTTCTTGCGCCAAAGTGATTTCGACCTCCGTCACAGTTCTCACGGATTTCTGGCCGATGGGATCGTAAAGGCGAATCGATTCTATGTCANNCTCATCGCCCCAAAATTCAAGGCGGTAAGGATCGGGAGCTGACACTGGGAATACGTCTATTATCCCGCCGCGCACCGCAAACTCGCCTTTGTCTGAAGCCAGAGGGCCGCGCTGATAGCCCATATCGGTCAATTTTTGAACGAGCTTTTCGAAGGGATAAGTGTCGCCGCTCTTGAGTATGAGATGCAGATTTTTGAATAGAGCTGGAGGAATAAGCCGCTGAAGACATGCCTGCAAGCTGCTGATTACAATATGCGGCGTGCCGCTCGTCAAAATCTGCTGCAAAGCCTTATAGCGGTCCCCCACGATATCGGGACTGGGTGCAATATTTTCCGAAGGCAAGGTCTCCCACGCCGGAAAGTCGATCACCGGACGTTCGCCAAAAAAGGCAAAATCGCTGAACAAGCGGCTCTCTTCTGTGCTGGCGCCGGTGAGGATCAAGACGTGCTTGCCTGTGGCCTGCTGGGCCAAGGAGGCAATGAGGGCCTTAGGGGAATTCCACAACCCCTCAATGATCACGGACTGATTATTCACCAAGGCATTGTGCAATTCGAGGATCTTTTCGGCGGTCAAAAACTTATCTAACACAACGCTCCCTTCTGGATTTGCACGCGCACCAGAGCAAAGGCCTCCTCCAACTTATCGAGAGCTTTGCCTCCGGCTTGGGCGGAGTTGGGCTTGCCGCCCCCGCTGCCTTCGATCACAGGCGCTATCAGCTGAACGATCTCGTTAGCCTTGAGCCCCTTTTTGACCAGATCGTCGCTGACTCTGATAAAGATGTGGCACTTGTCTGCGGTCACTGCCCCCAAAACCACTACGCCCGAGCGCAACTTACCCATAAGATCCTCGGCGCAACCGCGCAGCTCGTCTGGGGCAGCTTCGATCTTGGCAGCAATCAAAGATACATCATGAATATTCTCCACGCGGCTCAACACATTGGCCATAAGGGCATCCAACTGCACTTTCTTGCTGGCTTTCAGCTGCAGGGCCAGCAGCTTGTTTTCTTCGAGTACCTTTTCGACGCGCTCGGAGAGCTTGGCAGGCGGACATTTGAGCAATGCAGCCACTCCTCCCAGCAGATCTTCGTTGTCTCTAACCAAAGCTTCGGCTTCTGCGCCAGTGACGGCCTCGATGCGGCGCACTCCGGCAGCAATGCTGCTCTCCTTGGCGATGCGGAACAGCCCGATGCTGCCCAAAGCTGCCGTATNNCCCTCCGCACAACTCCTTGGAATAATCTATGTCCACCACGCGCACGACGGCACCGTACTTTTCGCCGAAGAACTGCTTAATGTCGCTTTTCTTCTGGACCTGTTCGTAAGGCAGCTCGTACGAGCTGACGGACTTGTTTTCGCGGATCTTCTCATTCACCAAATCTTCGATGCGGCGCATTTCCTCATGCGTCAAGGCTTTGTGGTGGCTAAAGTCAAAGCGCAAGCGAAAGGGATCTACTACCGAACCACCTTGCTTGACATGCTCGCCGAGCACCTTGTGCAGAGCCCAATGCAGCAAATGCGTAGCCGTATGATTGTTGGCAATCTTTTGACGGCGCACGCCATCGATGGCGGCATCCAAGACATCTCCCACGCGGAGGCTGCCTTTGGCCAACTTGCCGACATGTCCGATCACCCCTTTAAAGGGGGCTTGGCAATCGAGCACTTCAAAGATAGCGCTTTCATGCGGCTTAGTAAGGGCCCCCAAGTCAGCCACCTGTCCTCCCATCTCGGCATAAAAAGGAGTCTTATCGAGCACGACCATGCCCTCTTCTCCGGCATGCATCTCTTCCACAAAAGCTTGATTGACTAATAGGGCGGTCACCACACCTTTGACGGCGTGATGCACATGCCCTACAAATGTGCAAGGAGCATGTGTTTTGGCATATTCGGCAAATGTGTTCTCGGAGGCGATCTGTTGAGTGGATTTCTGAGTGCTGCGCGAACGGTCTCTGGCTTCTTCTTCCAAAGCGCGGTATCTATCCAAATCGACACCCAAGCCGGCATCTTTGGCAATCAGCACAATCTCTTCTAGAGGGAATCCATAGGTGTCTTTGAGCTTGAAGGCGTCGTCTCCGCAGATCTGCCGGCTGTGTTTTTGAGAGTCATCGATGATGTTGCTGAGAATATTGCCACCTCGACGCAAGGTGCGGATAAAGCTCTCCTCTTCGATAGTCAATATTTCAGCAATCACGCCTTGTCCTTTGACGATTTCGGGATAATCTTCCCCCATAGTGTCTATCAGGCGCGGCAAAACTTTGGCCAGGAAAGGATTTTCCATCCCCAACATGCGTCCGTAGCGCACGGCGCGCCGCAAGATCTTGCGCAAAACATATCCTCGATCCACATTGCTGGGGTGCACTCCATCGGCTATGGCAAAAGCCAGGCAGCGCAAGTGATCGGCAATGACGCGGAAAGCGGGATAGCGCAGCTTATCTTGCAAGTTGTAAGGGATGCCACTGACCTGCTCAACTTGGGCGATGAGGCTGCGCAAAACGTCGGTCTCAAATAAGCTCTCCACATCCATCTTCAGGCTCACCACGCGCTCTAGTCCGGCGCCCGTGTCGATTGAGGGCTTGGGCAGAGGCTCCAGCACGCCTGTGGCTGTGCGGTTGTACTGCATGAACACCAAGTTCCAAAACTCGAGGAAGCGCTCCCCTGTGACGTCGGCGGCAGGTGTGGCGGCATTGCCGTAGGCACTGCCTCGGTCATAAAGCAGCTCTGAACAGGGCCCACAGGGTCCTGTATCGCCCATAGCCCAGAAATTTTCACTTTCGCCAAAGCGCGTGATGCGGCTTGGCGGCACATACTTGGTCCACAGCTCAAAGGCTTCATCATCATCGCGAAAAACAGTCGGCCAAATGCGTTGGGGATCGAATCCATAGACCTCTGTGGCCACTTCCCACGCAAACTGTATGGCCTCTTTCTTAAAGTAATCTCCAAAGGAAAAATTACCCAACATCTCGAAGAAGGTCAAATGGCGACGGGTATGTCCCACATTTTCCAAGTCGTTGTGCTTGC
>PLSG01000362.1 GCA_003164155.1 Parachlamydiaceae bacterium
GACAGTATAAACATGTGCAGCACACTGGGCCAATACAGCCGCTGAAAATCCAGAACCTGTACCGATTTCGAGGATTTTATCAGTCGACTGAATCTGGGCAGCTTCGGCCATTAATGCCACAATATAGGGCTGACTGATAGTCTGTCCATCGCCAATGGGCAAAGGATTATCTTCATATGCTTCACACTGTAAGTGCACAGGCACAAATGCGTGCCGCGGGACAGTATACATGCTGTGCAAGACAACTTTATCGCGAATGCCACGAGCCATAAGCTGTTGTTCGACCATTTGGTGTCTGAGTGGCTTAAACTTATCTTCTGCCATAATCCCCCCTATATTGATAATCGTTTCCGTTTGTTGGAACCCTCAGGAACTTAGCACAAGCTTAGACTCCATATGAAACGTTTGTCTTGCTAGACTTTTAATAAAGCATTTGTTATCAAATACACAAGCGAAAACAAATCATTATTTGCTCAAGTCGCTAGTCCCTCCCTCTCAAGAAGAACCAGATAGGGAGGGACTAGTAAGTCGTTAAGTTAGTATTTTGTATTTTAAANNACAAAGAAAAGCCTTCTGGGGTGCAAAAGGATGGGTTAAGGCCTGTCCGCTTGAGAATTTCTCCTCTCTGCATGAATTGTCCTTAATGGGTTTGCTGGGTTGCAACATCTCCTGGCCCCAAAAGCATTTTTTTGCAGAATTTAGCTTTAACTTACACACGCCACTTACCTTTGATCCAAAAGCCTATCTGATCATGCATACTCTGGATGCCGCCAAGCCGCCTAGTGCTCCTCATTGCTGCTTCAGCATCACTCAAATCAATCGATGGCGATTAGATATCACTCCATATGCCTCCCATCAAGACTACTTAGATTCATTAATCAGATGGCATCGTTGCAATTATGCCAAATCGCAAAAAACTTTTGAAAATTTCGGTTGCGAAATAACGTTCATCGAAGAAGATTGGTCCCAGCATGTCGATGCGGTGTATCAGCTTTACTCTAATGTAGCGCATAGATACAGTGACCAAATATACGACATTAATTTCTTTCAAGCCGCGGCAAAGCGCCGGGACTACAAGCTTCTTTGCGCCTGGTTTGAAGGCAAAATGATCGGCATGATTTTATTGCAAGAAGAGTTGCCTACCTTGCATTCTGCATGCGTTGGTTTCGACTATACATACTCCACACAGAGCTATGCGTATTCGTGGCTGCACTATGTACTGATCCGGCTGGCCATTGAAGCCAAAAAATATCAAAATATTGACGTAGGGCTGACTGCCGAGGAATCAAAAAAAAGAATAGGCTTCAAACCGGTGCTTTCGCGCATCGACATCTATACCAAGGGATTTTTGACGCGCGGTTTGATGCGCGCGGCCTCGCAATTTATTGAGGCAAATCTCACCAATGAGTGTGAAATCAAGTTAAAGCTGCGCTAAAAAGGAGATGTTGTGGAGCGAGGAATTCTGCCTGAACAGGAAATCGAAAATGCACAAAATCTTGTGAAGCTCGTGCGCAAATGGGGAGATGTGAATTCGGAGGCCCTTTTAGAAGAAAATTGCCACACCTTTTTTATGCCCGAGATCGAGGGATTTATAGGCTATAAAATTGAGTCGAAGAATGCCGTGGTATTTGGCGATCCCGTGTGTGCACCGCAAGATAAACCAATCTTAGCCAAAGCTTTTGACAGAGAGTGCCAAAGACTGCATCTTAAAACTGTATATATCATTGCTTCTCAAGATTTTGCCAAATGGGCTACGGATAATCTTTCCGCGATTGCAGTTGAATTCGGCATGAAATTTGCTTTAGATCCCCAGAACAATCCCTCCTTTAGCAAGGGGCAAAAGGCGAGTTTAGTGCGAAACAGGATGAGGCGCGCTTTAAGCGATAATGTAGTCGTCCAAGAATATTTGGAAGATGATCCTAGCATTGAAAGGCAACTAGAAGAGATCGCCACAAATTGGCTGAAAAAAAGACAAGGACCGCAAATTTATCTTTCTAAGATAGTTTTATTTAGAAATCGCTATGGCAAGCGCTGGTTTTATGCGCGCAAAGGCGATAATATTGTGGCCCTTCTATGGATTAATGAACTGCAGTCGCAGAATGGGTGGATGCTCAATAATATCATGATGATTGATGATGCTCCCAAAGGAATCTCTGAACTTTTAATCGTTTTTATCTTGGAAACACTGCGAAAAGAAGGTTGCAGAGTTGTTTTGGGAGGACCTGTGCCCGCAAAGCAATTGGGTAAAATCAGCGGTATAGGCAAAATTAAAGCGCACCTGATCTGCTTGGTATTTAAAATCGGCAGATACTTTTTTAACCTAGATGGTCGCGCCATCTTTTGGAACAAATTCCAACCACAATTCCAAAGCTCATTTTTGCTTTTTCCACACAGAAATCTTAAATTCTCGAGTATTAAAGCTCTGATGCGGGCCTTAAACGCCAATGTGTAGCAATCTATCTGGTGGCGCTGGAATATTCACCATACAGCACGCCTACAGCGTGC
>PLSG01000450.1:0-1641 GCA_003164155.1 Parachlamydiaceae bacterium
AAACGTGAAATCTCACCAAAACTTCGAAAAGCGCCGCGATGTCCACCACATAATCGACAAGCTGGGTTTGCAAATTGAGCGCATCGTCCTTTTCACCGGGTAAGCGCCATTCTCCTTGGGTATCTCCGGAGGCCTTAGAGTGTTTGAGTAAGCGGCTGATAAACTCCATGATGGGAGAAAGCGCATGGGTTGAAGCTCCTTTTTCGAAGGGATATTCTAGTTGCTTGTGCAAGCGGTTCAATAGATCCAGCAGGTCTTTATGTCCAGAGGTGTTTTGCAGTGCCTTCAGCATCCCCGATGCACTATAGGCTGCATGGTCATCCCTGATTAGCTGCTGTAGATCTTCGCGACCTGTCGTGGTCGTTAAAATAGAAGCAAAGCCAAATTCACTGTAGGCCTGCAGATTGTGCACTTCAGTGCCCATTTCTATTACGGGATTTGTGACACCTTGTTTTGCGGCTAAAAACAGTCCCAAGTTTTCCATGCCGTACTTTGCCGATAGGAAGAGCATCACCGCCTGGGCCACGTGGAAGCGCATGTGTGGAAATGCTTGAATCAGTTCTACCGCATTTTGAAGAGTGGTTTGATGTGCGGCGACTTGAGTTATGAAAGCTAGTTTCTCGGCATGCACAGGCGACGAACTGCATAAATGCGCTATATATTTGGTCAAAGATTCGCCAGTGGCTTCAAGCATGCTTTTGGCCGCTTTTAGGCGCATGGCGTTTGGCGAAGACAGCGTACCTGAGATCTTCATTTTTTCTTCGGCTTCGATCTCTTGCGCAGATAGCTGCTTCACTAGCATCTGCAGGTTCTTTTCGATTTCTGGATTTGAGGCAGGATCCTCTTCCATCAGCAACTTGGTGAAGTCTTGTAAAAGCGCGTGCCACTCTTCGGTCGCCAGCGCTTTTTGAGCGTAGCGATAGGAGATAGTATATCTATCCAGCAGGCGTACTAAGATCCGATCCGAGCTTCTGCCGGCCTTTTCAAGCATGCTGGCGAGGGAGTGTTGCAAATGACAAGCGGGATTCTTACTCAGGCATACTGCCGTGATCCGCCGTTCGGCACCATGGTAGAGATTGAGCGCGCCAAAGCTCATCAGGGATTGAGCGAAGGGATGCAGCTTGCCGGCAGTGTCATAGCTTTTTGGGCTGCGCAGCATGTGTACGCAAGGGTCTAGGCAGTCCAAAGCAAAGCCTGTGTCATATAGCATCATGTCGGTAGGTAGGCTGGCCGTATTGACCACATCTGCAGGGAGAAGTAGCTCATCTAGTCCATAGGCATCGCTCNNGATGAAGAAGATGAAGAAGAACTCATGGCGTGGATTTCTCTTTTGCCAAGTGCACTCTTTTTGGGCAAGGTATGCCAGTCCTTTTCCTTAGAATCTCCACGGCCGCAGGCCATTTTTGTTTTGCTTTCGCTTTCGAGTTCAGCTTCAAAGGCTTTCCAGTTTTTGGCTGATAAAGAAGAAGCTTCCGCTAAAGCACTTGAAGAAACTGCCGTGTCGAGATCTAGCATATCTTCTATGCGTACGTGTCTTTTCAAGGCTTCTAGCAAACTCTCCAAGGGGTTCAGGATGGAGGTGCGGTATTTTCCCATGTGCGTTTCTAGTTGCGTTATGCTCTCTTGAAAGTCCGCTGTATG
>PLSG01000450.1:1730-3909 GCA_003164155.1 Parachlamydiaceae bacterium
TGCGTTAGGTTTTTGTGGATGAGGGGGTTATCCAGGGCATTCCGCACATTGATCTCCCATTGGGAAGTTATGGGAAGTGCAAGAAAATCCAGAAACGGCTTCGGTAGATTTCTCAAATTGGCTTGAGATTTGAGGAGGTCTCGCTGGCTCTTGCGCATGGCCGCGTAGCATTCCATGCAGAAGCCTTCCAATTGGGTTAGCTCAGAAGCGCTCCATTTCAAGCACAGCCCCAAAGCCCTTCTTAAGTCAGCCTCGGGAAGTTCGTTTTTTATAACCTCAGCTTTCAGCTCTGCTTCGAGTCCTTTTGAGGTGAGCGAGGCTAGCCATTTACATAANNCGCCAGGTGCTTAGGCTGCAGTTCTTTGAGGTCTTTAAGCGGAGCAAAGCTTTCCAAGCGCATCCAAAAAGTACGGAAATAATCGATTTGTAACTTGCATAGTTTTTGAAAGAAATCCTTTTGCAATGCAGTGGGGGAGGTTCCTTCGGATAAATGAAATACGCTTAAATTTTGACTAACAGTATCTAAGCGTATTTGAACGGCTTTTAGTCTGTGTGCCAGGTTCCTTTTCAAACGACCGGTGTGGGTAATCAAATTCAAGATAGTTTCCAGACTTGGATATCCAGAGGCATCAGAGGAAAGGCAGTGAAGCTGCCATGCGCGCATTTCTTCGGCGGCCTTAGATTGTAGTCCAGTGATAGCTCCGTGCAGATAGGCTAATTCAATGGACGTCTTCTGCATGTTGGCTTTCAAATCGTGCGATTCCAAATTGGCTTTGCCTGCAAGGCGCATTGATTGAAACGATAAGGCCTGTTTAAAAATAGTGGAGGAGCGCTTGTCGCCGATTAGTTTTGAGATGAGCTTTTCCATTTCGGTACACAGGAAAATGTGATGCGGAAGGACCGAGATGGATAATTCGCGCATGATGCCCTGAATAAAGCTTGTGGCAGCCAGATTTGTTTGGGGTTTGAGCTCTTCGGCAGATTCTTGCTCTTGTAAAGCTATGCTAAGCAGAGCATCCAAGTTTTTGGCGTAAGAGGCAATCTCTACCCCTCTGGCGCTGCCCAATTGGGAAAACAACGCTCTGAGCTGTTTCAGCTGTGTGGAATCAGTCGACTGCTCCTCTTTTAACCATTTTTTTTCCACTAGCTCGCGCATGATGGAGCCAAATAGGTCACAGCTAAGCGCAAGTGACGCTTTCGATTTTACGGCGGTGTGCTTGGAGGCTTTAGTAGTTTTTTTAGGCGCATTTTGTATGGAAAATAGCACCTTCATCAATCCCCACTCTACTACCTCGTTCATTTTGAGATTTTCAATTTTCAGCGGTGCGAAAAGCTCTGCTACCTGATTTAAATGGAGTTCGACAGCCTTGTCTTGGGGAAAGAAATGGAATTCGACAGTGTCGTCTTGGGGAAAGAAATGGATTTCGACAGTCTCGTCTTGGGGTTTGAGAGATGATGTTGAAGAAGAAGACGGCGAGTTGCTGGAAATAATTGGCGAGCCATGCGAGGAAGAGGCGGCATCTATAAGTTTTTTGAGGCGCTGAAAACTATATCCCTTGGGCAAAGTGCTTACAAGAGCCATGATCGCCTTTCGCTGATCAGTTCCGCTTTTGAGCACTTGAAGAACTCCGGCTTCGTAGGTGGCATAATCTTCAGTCAACCCCTTTTCTGAGGCTTTTGGGGAAACGCTCTCCTTGAACTGCATCTCTGTTTTACTCTCGTCTGCGGGAGTGACTAGTAAATGCGCGGCTACGCTTTGCGTGGTTAAAGCCACTGAGGGAGATCTTGCTCTCAGCTCGGCAACCAAGTCATTGTAAATATGCGCAAATTCCCGTCGGGCTGCCTTGGATTTGCAGTATAGACTGGGAAAAGCTCCAAAACATGTGCTCAATAGTTCGCTGAAAGATAGCGGAGGGGTTGTGCATTCAAACTGGGCCGCTTTGGCGTCCGCTTCGATAGCTATGTGTGGTAGGCCAGAAGTCGAAGAGGTGCTGGATAGACTCATGATTTCTCCTTGAATGTTCTAAACTCCTAAACGCGTTAGATTTACAAGAATGCTTCATTTTTATTAAGATTTAATAAAGACGTTCTTTTTGAGGGCGAAATCGTGGATGTATATAAAATTTTTAGTTGTGAAGGTGGAGGGTTAGGGTGTTGATTTTGTGGGATTTTCCTTCAA
>PLSG01000418.1 GCA_003164155.1 Parachlamydiaceae bacterium
CCCTACTTGAAGAGCTGGATTCACCTTTCAAAGTCCTAGATTTGCCTTTGTATTTATCCTTAGGATCAGATTTTTTAGCGATGCACGGCAGCAGAGGCTTACTTAATTCACTAACAAGCTTTGACTCTCCTTCCAA
The DNA here is from genome assembly GCA_003164155.1 of Parachlamydiaceae bacterium. Classification (GTDB taxonomy): domain Bacteria; phylum Chlamydiota; class Chlamydiia; order Chlamydiales; family Parachlamydiaceae; genus BOG-1457. Next base: position 137 of record PLSG01000418.1, read on the forward strand.
GGATGAAACCGCTAAAATGGGATTAAGTGGAAGCGCTTTGAAGAGCGGGTTGTCATAAAGAAAAGGCCCCCATGTACTGGATAAATAATAAAAAGGCTGGTAAGTGAGCCTATCAAAAAGCTCTTCAAGGCCTTCGCCAGTCATGAATTGGATCAGAGCAGAAGGCAATAGGTGTTCCTCGTCATTCAAAACACTCAGATCGCTGCCGAGACTTTGTACAGCTTCAATATCTTTGGCTAATACCGCAATCTGGCAAAAATCGAGTGCATGTCTATAGAAAATTTCCTCACAAAAGTCTATCCAGTCAATACGATGAAGTTTAAGTTCGCCGGGATCTAGGGTTTCAAAGAAGGCCTCGAATTGCTCTAAAATATTTCCGCGCAGTTCACCTAGTTTAAAAATCTGACCGTTTAAATGCGTCACAAGAGGCGTGAAATTTTCTAGAAAGGGTAGCCAACTGTGATAAAATATGCGGCTTTCATCACATATTTGATTAAAGTCGTGAAATAGTGCGGCTAAATGCTCAGGCGTAAAACTAACTTCTGTCAAAAGAGAGTGCATATCTTGGTGCACCTGCTGACAGATCGCGCTGATCTGCTTGGCTTGCTCACTGGATAAGGCACACGGAAATAAAGGCAAGGGCTCAGGAGGTGAAGAGAACTCTCTTGCCGAACTGATTAAAAAAGCACTCAAATTTATATACACTCTTTTAAAAGCTGTATAAGTGGGAACAAACGTCTTAGGATAAAGGGCATACATGACTTGACCGTCCAAAATATCTAGACTATCGTGGGCATATCCAGTCAGCAGACTAGCTTGTAAAAATTTAAAATAGAGCGCACCCACAAATTCTTCTTGAGATTTTTTCTGGCGCAGCACAATGCTATTCTCTTTGCAAAATTGAATATGCGTCAACTCGCCCTTTTTTGCCCTTTCAAAGCTTACTTTTAAATTCTGCAGCGTCTCACCTATCTCTGAAAATTGACAAGCCAAAGTCGTTTTGATCTTTTTCAATAAGCCTATTTTATCGTCGACTTTAGGAAATTCACACAGTTGGGTATGCAGTTGGTCTAAAAATAGAGGATTTATAGAAAGATGCCCCGCCCGATTATTTTCTGTGAATCCCAAATGGATAAATTTAACATAGCAGAGAAGGTCCTCGAAAGCCTTTTCAGGGGGATGATTGTTTAGAGCCGGGCACTTAGGGAAGTGCGCTTGAAGCGTATTTAAGGTGTTGGCACAAAGAAAAGTCGGCGCATCGGGATTTTTAAGAAGGGCTGCGCCTAAATCTACGCGCTGCACTATTTTCTCTATACAAGCCAGAGCGGCACCCGAAAATTTGAAAGCGGATTTTATTTTTTGGAGCCCATCTTTCAGATCCCTCAGGCAAAAAATTGACTCATTTCGGGTCAGAAGATGGCTAATTGAGCTTGTGGGTTTGCCCCGTTCGTAATGCGACATTTTAGGAACTTTATCTGCACATTCGCTAGCACTGTGCTCGGCTAACAGGCTGACATAGCTTAAGGCATAATTCTGACAAAAATGGCTGAGAAGTATTCCCACTTGAGTATGTGAAAAGGGATGCAGCTTTTGCAGCGCTTCAAAATATCTGAATAGGTCCACCCCCCATACATCAAATAGGCAAAGCTGATTGGAGAGACCCCAATCATTAAACAGTATATGGAGAAGGGCTTTTTCATGTGTCTGGAGATGCAGTTTAAACGGCTTAAAGGAACGTGTTCTTACAAACTCCGTCGTTTGAAGAAGTTGAATGCTTTTCTTTAAATCTACAGAAAGACCCGTAGGCATATTGTCAGGATCCCTTGCCAGGCAATTGAGAGCTGTGCGCCCTATTTTTTCTGGCTTTTCAGCCTTGCTCTCTGCACGAGAAAATGGAGAAACGCCGGCTGTCGATGCTGGTAAAGGGGAGCTGGAATGCGACATACCAGTAGAACTCAAGGTGCTCATGCTTTTATTTCCTTGTTGAATGGTGAATATTCGCGTTAACTTTAAATCACAAAACACGCACAACAAAATTTGAATTGACACAACAAATTAACATATGATTCTATTCTAGTATAGGCAAATTAAGGCTAACTGTTCAAATCCTATAAGTGAAACAGCGGCTAATGTGATTTTGATGTCAACTTAAATATTGACATGCCATCCTCTTTTTGACCTTGTTCACCTATATACCTGGAAAGCTTTCGGCCAAGGAGCAACCCAATCTCTTATCCAAAGGCGTGCGCGTTATTCTTGGGCAAGGGACAAGGCTAAGGGTGAAGCTGCCGTCCAACAACTAAAAGCTAAGGGCATTGACGCCCTCTTTTTCCCCTTCGATGTCAACGTGAAGGCTGATCATCAAAAGATCTACACCTATATCGAAAAAAACTTTGGTCATCTCGATATTCTGGTTAACAATGCAGGTATTATGCTCGATACTTCAGCTGAAGGGGAAACGAACCACACAAGCAGCACCTCGCAAGAAATTCTTCGCAAGACTTTTGATTCCAATTTTTTCAATCTGATTGCCTTAACCCAAACCCTGCTGCCACTTATTCGCAAGTCCCCTGCAGGGAGAATTGTCAATCTGTCTAGCATTCTAGGTTCGTTGACCTTGCACTCTGATCCAAACTCCTCCATTTACGATTCCAAGGTTTTGGCATACGACGCTTCCAAAACGGCCTTGAATGCATTTACCGTACACCTAGCTTATGAATTGAAGGATACTAAAATTAAAGTCAATTCCGCGCATCCGGGTTGGGTAAAAACGGATATGGGCGGTGCATCTGCGCCCATTGAACTTGCCGACGGAGCCAAGACGAGCGTCTATCTGGCTCTTTTACCAGAAGATGGTCCTACAGGTGGTTTTTACCACTTGAACGAACAGCTTCCTTGGTAGCTGGAAGAACGGCAAAAGTGTTCCTTCTTGCATATCCTAAGCTCCGGAGAAGCGTTAGAGGTGAAGCCCACTGCGCAGCCCCGGAGGGGCATACGCATCAAGCTAACACAATAGATTGATGTTAAAGGATTTAAAAATCAACCATGCTTTAGATGCATTTTAAAGGCTTAGCTAGTGTTTTCCGGGAGCCGCATCGGCGACTGACCG
>PLSG01000460.1 GCA_003164155.1 Parachlamydiaceae bacterium
AATCGGCGATTGTACTCTTGCAGCTTGATGTACTTGTAAAAAGCTGTGTTGGCATTGTAAACGGAGATGATCAACCCTTCGCCGCCGTCCAAAAATCCCCTTTTGATCAAGTAGCTTTTGAAAAATGCAAAAAGCGCATGTCCGATCGCCTTGGCCACCGAAGAGGTTTTAATGCCCGTGTTTTGCCGGGCAAAGAGCTCTGAATAGGACTGCATCTTAGCTAAAAAGTCCGAGGCAGATCCATAAGAATAGTGCTTTAGATGCGCTTTAAGAGGTTGGTGCCGCAGCCCTTCGGTGATGATGCATTCGTGTACTTGTGCGTCGGTAAAGCGCGTTTTTTTGCGATGGTAAAGTCTAAATTGCCGATCTGGATACCAGCCGCAGCCTTTGATCCATTTTCCATTATAGAAGTTGTGCCTGGCAAACGAATAGACGCATGCCGGCTCAAGCTGCAGGTTTGCTATGGTTTGCACCATTTGGGGAGTGGCTATCTCATCGCTGTCGAGAGATAAGACCCAATCGTTTTTGGCTAAACTAGTCGCTAGGTTGTGCGTAGGGCCAAAGCCTTCAAATTTAGCTCGATAGATGCAAGCGTTGGGGAATTGCTGGGCAATCTCTAGCGTGGCATCTGTCGAGCCCGTATCGTAGATCAAAACTTCGCCAAAGGCTTGCAGAGCCGACAAAACCTCGTGCAGATATTTAGCACTGTTTTTGGTCAAAATAGTTACGCTGATAGCTTGGCAGTTAGGCATAGCTAGGCAGTATAAGCTTCCGGCGCTTTTTTAGGCAACTTGCCAGTTCTAAAAAAGGCACAAAGAAAACAAAGAAGAAAAAAAATATTTTCTTCTTTATGCTTAAATTTTTTTATTTCTTCTTTGCATCCTTTGTGATCTTTGTGTTCTTTTGNNACAAATTTAGGGCTGTTTTCTTGCATTGGCTAGTCCTTGTACCCTAAGTCCGGTTCCTCCGGATTTAGGGTACAAGCACTAGCCACTTGCCTAATTTAGTAGATGCGGCATTTATCGAGCTCGCTGTATTCAAAGCGGATGCGCTGCAAGATTTCCTCGTTGATCGGCTTGGGACTTATCCCCCATATTTTCGTGGCATAGTTTTTAATGGAGCAGTCGGTGGAAAATTCTCCCATCCCCGCAATATTGCGCAGGGCATACATGGCCCATTTATGGGGGTCGAGGAAAAGTTCGTCGACATTTTTCTGTACGCGGTAGTAGCTCTCCAGATCTTTGATGGTAAAATATCTGTCGGGCGGTTCTCCATAGTGACCTTCCATTAGCTTATGATAGAGGTCGCCAATTATCTGGTGCTCGATATCATTTTCAGCAAAGGTGCGGTCTCTTAGGGCATCCACAGCTTTCCTTATTTGGGGATTGGAAGAGCACACCTCCCAAGAGTTATAAGTTTGCTCAGCTTTTAACTTGGCAATCTCTTCAGAAGAGCACCCAAATGAAAAGGGCCACCATTTCTCTGAGACGGCCCGCTTCATTTCTATGTTAGCCCCATCTTCGGTGGCTACGGTCAAGGCGCCATTTATGGTGAGCTTCATGTTGCCCGTGCCAGACGCCTCTGTGCCGGCCGTGGATATCTGTTCGGAGATATCAGCGGCTGGTATGATCATTTCGGCTTTAGTGACATTGTAGTTTTCTACAAACAAAACCTTGAGGAATTTGCTTACCACGGGGTGTTTGTTGACTTTGCGGCTGATGCAGTAGATCAGTCGAATGATGTCTTTGGCCATCTCGTAGCCTGCGGCGGCTTTGCCCGCAAAAATGACCGTGCGCTTGGCGCGTTGGTGATCGGGGTTTTCCAAGATGTCGTGGTAGAGCATAATGACGTGCAAGGCATTCATCAACTGTCTTTTGTACTCGTGGATCCGTTTTACCTGTACATCGAAAATGGAATCGATGTCGATTAAAGGAATGGGTTCTACGCCGGTATCTTTTTTAAGCTCATATTCCCTTTCTAAAAAGTCGATGAGGCGCTGCTTGTTTTTCCGTTTGATGGCTAAGAATTCTTCTTGGCTTTCTAGCTCGTCTGCGTACTTTCCTATTTTGCCAATCTCAGTGAAGTCGGTTATCCAACCATTGCCTATGCGCTTGTTAATGAATTTCGAAAGTTCGGGATTGCAGTGCAGCAGCCAACGCCTTTGTGTAACTCCGTTGGTGACGTTGATGAATTTTTCAGGCCATAGATCGTAAAAGTCCTTGAAGACGGTTTGTTTGAGCAGTTTGGTATGTAGCTCCGCCACTCCGTTGACTTTGTGAGAGCCTAGTATAGCCAAGTTGGCCATGCGCACTTGACCCTGTTCGATGATGGACATGCGGCGCACTTTCTCTTCATCTTTAGGGTATTTAAGGCGGATTTTTTCGCAAAATTCAAGATTGAGGCGTTCAATTACGTTATACTGACGAGGCAGCAGATATTGCATCAGCGGCTGTCCCCATTCCTCTAGGGCTTCTCTGAGGATGGTGTGGTTAGTGTAACTGGTGCATTGCCGGGTGATGTCTATGGCCATATTCCAAGGAATATCGTATTGCTTGGTGAGTAGGCGGATGAGCTCTGGAATAACCAGCGCCGGATGTGTATCGTTAATTTGTATGCGCACCTTATCGGCAAATAGCCTGAAGTTGTCATGCGTGTTCATATAGTGGCGGATGATGTCTTGCAGAGAAGCTGAGACCAGCAAAAATTCTTGCTTTAAGCGGATCCGCTTGCCCGTTTCGTGGTGGTCGCTTGGATAGAGTACATCCGTTAAGGCTGTGTTTTCGGCAGCTTGGTCAAGCCGGCCGGCGTTGTATTTTTGCAGTTGAAAGTTATGGGGGGATTCCTTGGTAGTCCACAGGCGCAGCGAAACTACGGAGAACTTTTGTTCGGTATTATATCCCACGACGGGTATGTCGTAGGGCACAGCCCACACTTTTTCGTAGTTGTCCAAGTTAAAAATTTCGTCGCCATGGATGTTTTTGGTCGCCTCGGTGGTCCCTCCAAATTTTACTACCAGTTTGCGCAAGTCCCGCCTAAATTCCCATGGATTCTCTCCGATTAGCCAGATATCGGGGGCTTCAATTTGCACGCCTTCTTTGAGCTGCTGCTCGAATATGCCGTATTGGTAGCGCAGGCCGTAGGCCCTGGCTGGGTAATGGTGAGTGGCTAAAGAGTCGAGAAAGCAAGATGCTAAGCGCCCCAGGCCTCCGTTGCCCAGGCCCGGATCAGTTTCACAGTAGGCTACTTCGACAAATGTGCGATTCATTTTTTGAAGCACGAGCTTAATGATGTCCATGGAGGCGATGTTGAGGACATTGTTAGAGAAAAGCCTGCCTGGAAGATATTCCATCGATAGGTAATAAACCATCCGCACATCATCTTTGACATAGGTGCGCGTAGTTGCCTGCCAGTTAATCATGATTTCTTCACGCAAAGCCCAGCAAAGCGCGCGGTATAGCTCTTCAGTATTGGCTTCTTCGGATGTGTGACCCATGGTGGTGATCAGGTTGTGCTTTGTTTTTTGCATCAGCATGTCTGCCTGTGCGTCGAGGTTGTAATCCATGGAGTCACCTTGTTGAGGTTTTTATTCATAATCCTGTCAAACTTCATACATATCAATTTATTTGAATAAAGACAAACATTATGCATCCACTTTTTTGCTCGAGAAAATGCGCCAAAGGATTTACTTGTACAGGGGGGCGGCGGACCATGGCGCATGCGCAGATCCTTGAGAGAAATCATAAATTAGCAGAAATGGTAAGAAAAATATTTACTATAAATGTGAGGGGTATCTATGGTCGTGAATAGGGACTCTAGCTACATTTCTTGGCGGTTGGGCCTTTTGATGTAGAAGGAAATTAGCTAGTACACTGTCAAACTTATATTGCCATCTGTGGCAATAAAAGTTTGACAGTGTACTAGTCTGCCGCTAGGTCGATTGAGTCTATAGACCGGCAGCAATTTTTTAACGTTCTATTTAAGGAGTTAATCATGAAGAAGTTACTGCTTATAGGTGCAGCTTTATGTGGCATTTTCTTTGCTCAGCCAAGCTTTGCAGAAGAAGCTCACGAACCATGTCCAGCAGATCATGCTTGCCCAGATCAACCTTGTGGTCCTGGCTATATGATGTACTGCCATTACGAACCATGCTATTACAATACATGGAAATGTGTGGAAGAGCCCCAATATTGCACAAAAAAATGCTACCGCTATGTGCCAAAATATTATGATGTGCAACGCTGCAAAATGGTTCCTCAGTACTACACAGAAACATGCTGCAAATACGAATGCGAAAGCTATGATGTACAAGAATGTAAAACTTGTAAAAAACAAGTTTGCGAGCGCAAATGCAAATATGTTCCAAAATACTACTACAAATGCATCGAAGCTCCTTGTGCTCCAGCTTGCCCAACCCCTTGCGCACCTGTATGTCAGCCAGCTTGCCCAGCACCTTGTGCACCTGTATGTCAGCCAGCTTGCCCA
>PLSG01000540.1 GCA_003164155.1 Parachlamydiaceae bacterium
ATGGAGATCTAGACGGTTTTTGGAAAAACCTCACATTGAGCAGTGAATTCAAGCGCGAATTAACGCAAAAATATGCCTATTATGTGTCCGGCATAAAGCATGCCGCCACTTTACAGCTATTGCCTGAAGAGGAAAAAGTGCTTATTTGGGCATTTAGGCTTTTCTCTGTGCGCTGGAGTGAATTTCCCGAGAGGTTCTTATACCCTGTTCCCGACTTCCTTGACCAACGGTGGCACAAACTATGTGGCACGCCAGATGAGCAGCCTAGGACAGCTATGTGGAAAAAAGCCGCTTTTTCCAAAATGGAATGCTTTGCATCATCGACCACTTTTTGGATATCTGCTAATGAAAAACGAGCCAATTCTTCACCTGTAGGATTTTCGCTGATTACGCGTCAAGCTGCTTTAGATGTGGAAAAGTACTACCGCATAGCTAAAAATCCCAGTTTGCCTGGCCGAAAAGCCGCTTTGGCCGAGCTTCGTCTGGCTAAATTTAAATATTCTGCTCGTTCTTTAAATTTCTTGATCGTCGTTCTTTCGCATCCCGATCATTTTCCTTCATTTGAGGATTTTAAACAGGCGATACTTCCCGAAAATAGGGAGGCCTTGGATGCTATAGTGAACATATGTAAAAGTCTAGCTCCCCCTGTTGAAACCAATCTTAAGGTGGTTTTTGAAAAAAACGTGGAAGGAGAGCGCAAGGGTAAGACAGAGGCGGAATCAAAGCGCGGCGCAGAATGGTCGCCGCTTTCGCCTGTTATCCCCATCGGAGAAATAGCTCCGATTGCGACTGCGCATAGATTTCAAGTCAACCCCTATGCCTTATCTTCTGAAAGGCGCATACTGCCCAATGTGCGCAAGATCTTTTGTACCGAGACCGTGGCTGAAGCGTCATCCAGTCAGCCCCTGGCAGAGCTATTGAAAGCGCTCTGTGATAAAGAAGCTGGCGAAGTCCACTCTAGGGAATTGCAGGCTTTGCAAAGGGATGTGCTGCACTTTCAAAAAGAGAGCACCGAGAAACTGTTTAGACTGCGCCATGGCACTCGGGAATCTATTTTGGGAGATCTGGAATCGCTGAGAAGAGACGCCGCCATCCAGCACACTGAACTCAACAAGCTAAAGCTGACCTTGGAAACGCGCCTGCTCAAGCTGGCCAATAAGAAAATGTGCGGCGATGCGCTCATCGTGCCGTCAGCCGAACATGCGGGTGCGCTTGTACTGCCTCTGACCGTAGGAGATTTATGCACGCTTTTTCTGCGCAATGATTTTTCAGGCTTTGCCTTGCGCAACCCCGCGCTAGCGCCAGCAGATGTTAAAACCTTGAAAGAGCTCCTGACGGCTTACTTGGTGCGCGCTACAGATCAGCAGAACATGGCGCAGAGCATGGAGATTATCGATGAGCTTTCAGCCTATCTTTGCAGGGCTTCCAAAGAAGTCGATATCCGCCAAGACGATACTTTCCGTGAATTGGCCGACAACTTGGGCAAGAAGCTGACCATTCAAAGAGCCTATGCGCCTACCGAACATATTGAATATCTGATATTTGAGCTGTACAGCGAGATGATGCTGCGTCCCGAACAGGTAGGGAATTTGAGGAAATTGCTGGCTCCAGACAATCGAAATATGATCTTGCAGATGATTATGGGAGGAGGTAAGACCAAAGTGCTGCTGCCCATCTTGGGATTGATGCAGGCCGATGGGGACACTTTTCCAGTGATTGTCTTGCCAGAGCCTCTCTACGAAACTACCATGCGGGATATGCGCATAAGCGCTAGCGAAGTCTTTCAGCGCGCTATTCAGACGCTAGTCTTCGAGCGGCATACCGAATTTACTTTAGATAAGCTCAATGCGATCTATGAAAAGCTCGCATCCCTGCAAAAGCGGCGGGAATGCCTAGTCGTGACCAGTAAAAGCATGCAATGCCTAGAATTGAAGTTCCAAGAAGCGCTGCTGTGCTATCCCACCACTTCATTCGGGGGTAAGCCCGATCTTTTGAGGAAAATCAAAGGCCTTCAGCGCATTTTAAATCTATTTAAAACTAAAGGCAAAGCTATTATCGACGAGGTAGACTTAATTCTCAACTGCCGTCATGAAGTCAATTTCACTATGGGATCGCCCACTCCGCTGCATGCCGCACACTATGATTTGGTCTACCAGCTTTATACCTGCTTGTGGAATAGCGCGGAAGTTCACAAAATAGTTCAGCTGGATTTCATTCCTATGAGACATCCTGAAGCTGCAGCTTTCTCCGAAGAGCTCTATCACACTGATGTGAAGCCTGTTCTGTTAAGGGCTTTTTTGGAGAAGGTTGATGCTGAAAGCCCACCCGATAGCCTTTTGGGCCAATACATCAGAAGGCTTTCTTCTTCGGCGCGCGCAAACTTGATCGCCTATGTGCTCGATCTGGAAGGAGAAGGGGAGGAGAAACTCCTTCTCGACATATGCGACCAAAGCATTGTAGAGGTTTTGGCTCTATTAAAAGGGCAGTTGAACGAGCTGCTGCCTTTGACGCTAAACAAAAAATGCCATGTGCACTTCGGCCCCTCTCAATTTCCTTCTAAAGATCTGGCTATTCCCTACAGCGGCAACAATAGCCCTGTGGAGTCGTCGCAATTTGGCAATCCTTATGAACTGCTCAACTATACCATGCAGATGTATTGCAAAACAGGCCTGCCACATCTGATCATCAAAGCCCATATTAAGCGTTTGAAAGACGAGGCCGAAGCTGAGAAGGCCGCCAAACCAAGTTTAGTCAACTACGCTGAAACCGCGGCACATAAGGAGTTTGACGAGTTGTGCGGGCAAGCGGGTGGTCTGTCAAAGAGTTCTCCAAGGGAGCCTCTAAAACTTTCGCTGATGCAATGCACAGACGAAGAAATGGAGCAAATCAGAAAGGGGATCAACGACAATCCAGCCTTCATCCAAGCGTACGTGCGAAAGCATGTGTTCCCCAACGTCATCATGCATACCTCCAAGATAACCAGCAATCCGCAGTCTTTTATCGGTTTGTTTGCCTCTGCGCAAGGCTTTACGGGTACACCTTATGCCCATGAGACCTATCCAGAAGCTCAGCGCATAGGCACTGAAAAAGCCCGCGGGACCGACG
>PLSG01000036.1 GCA_003164155.1 Parachlamydiaceae bacterium
ACTCAATTAAAAAAGAGATTTCGGGTTTTAATTTTCGACAATAGATGGGTAGGTCAAACAAAAGACGCTGGCAAAGATCTCTCCATCAAACTCATGGCCGAGGATGTCATGGCATTGGCGCATGCTCTTGAATTACAAGCGCCGCATATTGTGGGACATTCCATGGGAAGCTATATTGCCCAAAGCGTTGCACTGCACTATGGCGCACAGATTGGCAAATGGGGTTTATTGGGTGCCTCTCCAAAATTGCGGCTAGCCGCGCTTAAGGCACTGAAATCGCATGTGNNTGCTTAGAGAACAGGGGGCGGATTTTCAGATTCTTTGTGAGGTAAGCATTCCTTGGTTTTTTGGAGAATTTTTTTTGTCAGACGAACAAAATATAGAGAAAGCGAAGCGATTAATGCTCGATAATCCTCATCCACAAACACTTGCCGATCAAAAAAGGCAGTTGCAAGCTTTGGAGGATTTTCAGGGCATGGAAAATTTGCAGACGACGTCCTCATCCGTCTTTATAGGTTGCGGAAGTGAAGACTTAATTGCNNTCGACTCAGTGCAGCCTTGATCGCATTTTTGGCCTGAGTCAAATTAGTCATTACGGAGCTTAGGAAAGGACCTACGTTTTTCGAGCTTCAAGCTAGACTACTCCATGTCTTTTTTCCACATATGAAATAGATCGCCGGATTCCTTAACTAATCTTAACAATAATTTATTATACTCAGGGCTTGATCAAGCCCCTACTTTCATGCATCTAATTAAATTTAGGAATATTAAAATGTCTACAAACTGCTTAACTCAAAATGAACTTGCCTATCCTGATGATAGCAATTTTTGGACAGTCTTTTCAAATCCAGGCAAATGGCAATATAAAGCAGTTTCTTACGAAGCAGTGAAATTTTTTGGAAAATGTCAAGCGGTTGCTAGCGGCTCTTTTAGCTCTCTTAAATCCAGCTTTAGCACTTGCTGCACGAACCTTTACAAATTAAAGGATAAGAGAGGATCTCATACTACATATCTGCTTCCAACAAGCACCTGTAATGTGTACAAAGAACTAATAATCAAGCAAAAAACGGGACTTTCTTTAGTCGAGTATCAAGAAATTGGCAGTTACATTGAATCAAACATAAAGGAGTGGAAGGCTAAGCTGCAGGATATACAAAATAGCCCTTCTCATTCCACAACGACCATAAGAATAACCAAAGAAAAAAGTAAATTGCCGCGAACCCTTCACGTCATCATGGAAGATGGAAAACTATATGTGATGGTCTTATGCAAAAAGAAGGGCGGGATCGATAGAATCGGAAGTGGAAATCAAAAAGAAGTGACGCATGCTTTTGATTATTTAAGTCAAACCCGCTGGGCTTATTCAACCACTAAAGACAATAGCATTATAGAAGAATTGGACTTTCAAGCTCATTTAGCAAAACCAATGGAACATGTTAGAGATATCCAACAATCTCTTCTTATTCCACATATTGGCATGATTCGGTATAAAAGCAAAGCAAAGACAGGAATTGAGGCTTCATTCTCGAGTAAAACTGGAGTTTTTACCCCTCTTATGGATGGTTCCTTAAATGATCTAATACATGAATACAAGCTGACATTAGAGCAAAAACTGCAAATAATGGAAGATCTCATCAAATGGCTTTATCTGCTTGAGCAAAAAAATATAGATCACTGTGACATTAAACCTGAAAATATTTTATTTAAATTCGAAGGAGATCGAATAAGAGCTTATATTGCTGATTATGGTGTTTCAAGGTGTGAAGATCCATCCATGGCCAAAAAATACAAGAATCTACACTTTCTAGCTTATAATAAATATTATTCTGCTCCTGAAAAATGTGCGTATTTGGAAATAGATGATCGTTATGGATCCAGTGACCGTGCAAAAAGAGTTAGACAATCATTTGACGCCAGCTGGCCAAAACATGATGTTTGGAGTTTAGGTCAAGTTTTTATTGAATTATTTTACAAAGACATGACTTGGGAAGGCGCAACCAGTGGTTATCATGCTACCTGCAAAGTCTGGAGAAAAGGGGCTGATTATCTTTTATCGGAACAGTTTTTTGCTGATATTCCAAAATTCTATTTTGTTAACAAGCGATCTCAATCCCTATCTAAATCACCAACCACAAAACATGTAGAAGGATTGCCAACTAGGTTGATTCAACAAATGCTAATGTACAATCCCAAAGAGCGTATATCCGCCACTGAGCTCTACAGAGAATTTAGAAGATTTAGAGCACAATTGCCCACGCTTCATCCACAACCGTCAAAATTCCATCCCCCCAAATTTGCTGTCTGCTTTTACAATCTCTTCCAACGCACAATAAACATAGGATAAGACACCCTTTAAAACGTGTAGAAGAAGTTCAAGAATTATCTAAGAGAGGATTAAATACGGGTAAGCAACTTATTGAGATCGAAAATGAAGAGAAAGATAATCAAAATAAAGTGACTGAAAATCGATATAGGACAGGCCAAGGGGCCAGGAGGGGTATAACACATGTCTACCACCCTTTTAATCTAGATACTGGGGAAAAGCAAAATCCTGAAATTGTGAGGAAAAAACTCGAGAAATCTTATACAACTCTTGAAACGATAGCCAAAAAGAAGAAACAAAAGGAGAGCATAAGGGAAACCTTGTGTCGATTAGAAGAAAAGCTATCCAAAGACGTTCTGTGATTGGGGCCGTGCCTGGACTGAAACGAATGGCGTCTTTGGCTAAACCACCTGTAGAATCTAAAGAGAACCCCAAGAGAGTTTACATTTCATTAGATTCCCCTTCAACCGTTTCTCCTATCCTACCCAT
>PLSG01000050.1 GCA_003164155.1 Parachlamydiaceae bacterium
TATGGTGAATAAAACCGCAATGTTCCCATGACAAGAATCGTGAGAGCTTTCGCGCAGGCTAGACAGGCAATTTAATTGACATGATGTACTAGTAGGGCGGCAGCTTGTTCCAAGGTCTCAATTACCGGTTCTTGCAGCGATTGGTCTTGACGGGCATAGTAGTAGTAGAATTGCCCTTCGGCTATGCGCAGTTGGCTGATGTAGGGGTATAAGCGCCGATCGACATTTTCATCCCAGAATGCAATCTTCACCCCCAGGTATTGCGGCTCGACTTTTTCATGTGGATCGTAATTGGTTCCCTTGTATTGGGCAAAGAGCTTGGATAGGTAATAGTGGTATACTCCATTGCCGTACACCTTCCGCCAGAATTCTTCAAATATAGCCATGCCCAGCGCTCTGGTTTGCTCTATGGTCAGGGCTCGGTTGTCCATGAAGCTTATCGCAAAATCTACCTTGAAGGAACTGACCAAAACTCCCACTCCCGATCCCAGTACTTTCATTTGGTACTTCTTAGCAAATTGATCGGCGATGCCCCTCAGGTCTTTTTCCATATCTTCGCTATATTTTGGATCGGCATGTACCGCCGGCATGCAGCTGAAAAGCGCAATCAAACACACTGCGAAACGCATGAGAAACTTCATGGACATATGGCTATCCTTCTAGTTAATGATGATTTTGCTCCGCTTCCCCGTCTGCATGCTCTGCTGGCTCCGATGGGGCATAGGCATACATATAGCGCAAGGCAAACGGCGCGACCAAAGTAGTTATGGTGATGACTAATATGATGGAGGCGTAGACTTCATTTTGGATAATCCCCGTAGTTAGTCCTATGTTGGCAAAGATCAAGCCTACCTCGCCGCGGGGAATCATGGCGGTGCCGACGATCAGCTGCTTAATAAGGCTCTCTTTTCTCAACAAAAATCCAGACAGCAGTTTTCCCAAGATCCCTACGGCGAGCAGCGAACCGGTCAGCATCCAGATAAAGGAGGATTCCCAGTTGATCACTCTTAGATTTAGCGATAACCCGATGGCTACAAAAAATATGGGGGTGAACAAATGGATGATGGGCTTCATCTGCTCTTCCACGCGGTGGTTAAACTCTTTGGATTGCTCCTCTTGCTCCTCGAAAGCTGAGAAGCTAAAGAATTGCCTGGAAAGGGCAATGCCGGCAGCAAAGCCGCCGAGCAGTTCCGGAGCGCCCATCTGGTAGGCTAGCCAGGCAAAAAACAAAATTAGGGCCACAGTCATGGTGGGCACAAGTCCGGCAATTTTGCTTTTCTCGTCCCATTTTTGAATGACCAGCGAAACAGTTTTGGCGGCTAAGGGGGAGATGATGAAAAAGAGCACAATGGAAAGGAGCACTTTGGCTGTATCCCAAAGTTTTACTTCTCCAGAAACCGAGAAATCGTACAACATGGCCAGCAGCACTATGCCGATGATATCGTCCAAAACGGCCGCGCCGATGATGATTTGCGCTTCGCGGCTGCTTTGTTTTTTCAAATCCCTCAGTACCCGCAAAGTAATGCCAATGCTCGTCGCGGTAAGCGTGCTGCCGATCAACAAGCTGGCTAGAAGGCTAAAGTCGAAGACGTAATAGCTGAGTGCAAAACCAGAAATTAAAGGTAGGATAACCCCTGCTACCGCCACTATTGTGGCATTGGCCCCGCTGGCCCTCAGGCGCCCTATGTCGGTTTCCAGCCCCACTTCAAAAAGCAGCATAATGATGCCGATTTGCGCCAATAAGTTGATTTGTTCCGAATCCGCTATTAAACCAAAAACACTTGGTCCTATTATTATACCAGCTACCAGCTCACCAATCACGGGGGGAATTTTAAAATAATCAGCCACCTCGCCAAATATGCGTGCGGCCAGCAAGATGATGGCTAGATAGATTAAAAAGGTGTGGACTTCCATGGGGTTCTCTTCAGGGTTTCTTCAACAGTTTTTTGTGGCGGCAATTCAAATTTTACCCATTTTAAACTATTGAAGAATAAAAAAAAAGGCATGCTTCAAAGATCGCCTCATATGCATGTATGGCCCCACAATTTCCAGGGGTGCGCTAAATCTAGAATTTTCTTTGTTTAAATTTTTTTGTGTGTTAGAGAAAGGATATCACTTACCATAAAAAAATCAATATTTCCTATACAATACAATCAAGCCCAGCGCGATTATTTGCCTACACTTATCAGCCGATCGATTTTAAGGTCACTTTTTATATGCAATGGGAGAAGGAGTAAAAATTATGCAGACGAATGATCAGCTCGCACCGACGGTCTTCGTTATTTTTGGCGGAGGCGGTGATTTGACCTGGCGAAAACTCATACCAGCCTTATTTGACCTTTCCCAGGATCGAAGCATGCCCGCCAATTTTTCGATCATCGTGGTGGATCGCATTGACTCGAGCGATGAAAAGCTGCGTCGGCGGCTCTATGAGGGGGTGAAAAAATTTGCGCGGCATGGAATGGTGAAAACTAGCCAATGGAACGCGTTTGCCAAACATATTCGCTACCAGAAGGGCGATTTCAAAAAATTGGAAACCTATAAAAGCTTAGGCGAGCAATGCAAACAGCAGGAAGAGGAGTGGGACACGCAAGCTCATCGCATTTTTTATATGGCCACACCGCCCAGCATGTTTGG
>PLSG01000003.1 GCA_003164155.1 Parachlamydiaceae bacterium
ACTTTCAGCCCATAAAAATACCGTTTTTTGCTCGCTTGATAGCCACGGTATGCCTCTTCTGTGTAAATTCTTGAATGGAAGATGATTGAAAGTTTAAGTTGGTACTCAAATTTCAACACGGGAGAACCTTTTTTGTCATCTACATGCTACTGTGGGTAAGTTTGGAAGCGACAGCGAAATTCGGTTCAGAAACTCCTTCCGATTTAAGCTGATTTTTTACTTGCTAGTCCATGCCACCCAAATACGGTTCCTCCGGATTTAGGTGGCATGGACTAGCAACTTGGGTTATTACAAGAATATGCCAAAAAATCAGATAGCGTTGCCATCAGAACCTTGGCCAGTAAAATAGCTAATAAGCAAGCTTATGGCTAATTGCGTTGACCTTTCTTGGCATAATATTCTGGGTGGGATGGGTGCTTTATCAGCCTCCATGAGTCGGGAAAAATCTTATACATCCCACCCATATACTTTTAATTTAAATGATAAACTTGTAATTCATTCGCGCGCGTAATATAATAAGGTTAATATAGTGTTGTGTTAATGAATATAAGTGGTTTGTTGTTTTTTTAAGTTTTTGTTTGCAAGGGGGCATTATGAGTAGCACGATTGATCCGTCGGCTTCAGGACCTGTAAATAGCCCTGCACCCCTCTCTTCCAGGCATAGGCGCACGTCCCCTCTTAGTGAGGCTGATGTCAAAATCTTAAATTTGGCTATGCATGAAGATGTTTTAGGGGAGTCTACTAAACCTTTCCCCTCTAAGATTTTCCCAGATAAACCCCTGGCAAAATCTCAAACCTCATCCAGTTCAGCCGATCTCTCCACTATGGTAAATAAAGTTCGCCGCCATACTGAGCATGCTCAGGTGGAAGCAAGCCCGACATCTTCATCATCAGATAGTGGCGTTAGGAATGTTCTACACACCTCTGCTACAAAAACTGAAGGGGAGGAACGGAAACTACAGGTTGAAGCTTCCCATGGAACCCTTAATACGCCTAAAAAATCTGCACTAAAAAAAACTGTCAGCTCCTCTAAACGCGTACTGTTTGAAGATGAATCTAAGCTTATACAGGAATCTAAATTTGAAAAAGAATCTAGAATTGAAGAGGATGTGAAAATATTTAAAGCGAAAAACCAAAACGAATTTGAGAAGTGTTTTGCTTCAGACTTCAAAAAACTCTCAGATAGAGATGATTTGGGACTTGAAAACAATGGAGAACTTTATAAGAAACTTATTCACCAAATCCTGGGAGAGAATCGTGCCGATTTATATGCAAATTTAGAGGAAGCTGATCGAAATAGGCAGGCCCAAGAAAAATTAGAGGCTGGCCGCCCCGAGTCTATCCCCCCCACAGGCGAGATGAGAGCCAAACTAAGAGGATCAACCGAACCAGAAGAAATTTCAAGACTAATTAGTAAAGTCAAATCAAAATCAAAATCAAATCCCGTTAGGAGAAAGTTAGGTGCAGGTCAGGCGGAAGAGAGAAAAAGCGAGAAGGCAATTGAAGATTCAATAAACTTAATAGTAGAAGATGTAACTAAAAAAATATCTAATTGGAAAGGCGAGAAAGGTTTCTGGAAAAACAAATGGACCGCCCAGGAGGTGAAGGATCTGGCGCGAAAAGAGCTGCTCAATCAATTTGAAAATGAATTAAAGCCGCGCATATCATACTTTTTGTACGTCGACTTATCAATGAATGATTTGAATAGATGAATAGCTCGCGCCGCGAATTTAAAAATTTTTATGGGTCTGTCTAAATTTTCTGGGTATCCGATTCCATGTTTTCTACTGTTCCATAAGATGGAATTGGTCATTATTTCCTCTCAGATTTGGGCCTCATTCACCTTTTCGGTCAAAGTTTCGGCTACTGTAACCGTTTCCTCTATCCTTCCCATCTTTTCCTGCTCAATATTGCTTCTATTTTCTTCTCCAAAGCAATTTCTTGTTTGTTCCTCCGCATACAATGAGCACTGGTTGTATTTGGCAGAGGACAAAAGTCAGCAGGAGGACAACCCATAGAATAATGACTACTGCGTGTCCCTTGCAGAAGTTCCAAGTTGCGCTCAAACTGCAATGTAAATAATTCCCGGTTCCTCTGGATTAAAAGGGACTATCAACTTGGATTACTAGAGGGCTTTTCTAAAAAATTCCCCTTGAAGTGCTGCTACTGCCACATCGAGAGATTCTCGAGCGAGTAAAGAAGCACGCCCTCCATTTCCGGCTAAATGACCCACGCCCCACTGAATATAAGTATTCGTAGGTATGCCTGCTGCGGTTAATCGATCAGCATATCTTTGGCCATCCTTACGAAAATCATCTTTCTCAGCTAAAATAATAAGCGTAGGAGGAAGATTAGTTAAGTTTTTAGCCTTAATGGGTGAAGCATAGGGATTCATGACGTCATCAGGATGCTGTACGTATTGGGTAGTATACCACCTTTCATTATCAAGCGCATCGCCTTGGCGTTTAAGCGTTCCGCCTGAAGAGAGATCAATTACAGGATTAATTAAAACCTGAAAGTCAATGCTTGGACCTTTCCGATCACGTGCTAAGAGACATAATGCAGCCGCTATATTTCCCCCCGCACTATCTCCGACAACTGCCAAGCGGGTATTGTCGGTGTGAAATTCACTAGCATGTTGAACAATCCAAAGCAGTGCATCATAGCATTGTTCTAAGGGGAGCGGAAACTTCCCTTCTGGTGAGTTCTGATAGCCGACAGAAACAACCACCGCTTGAGCTCCTCTGCACAAATAGCGTGCCAGGTTGTCATGCGTGTCTAAACTACCGGCCACCCATGCTCCTCCATGAATGTAAAGAATGATAGGGAGATTTTTGTGTGCATTGGGTATATAGATACGCAAGGGGGTTGTTCGCCCATTTTGGTTTATGGTGATATTTTTTATATTTT
>PLSG01000407.1 GCA_003164155.1 Parachlamydiaceae bacterium
GTATGGCCTAGGGGGGTTGATTGCTCCATTTATAGGCATTAAGGCCATAGATCTTATCATTACCCTTTTCGATTTTGCTTAGAGGATAACCCATGCAAGATTTCTGGAAAAATCTCAAGATGTTTTTATGGCTGTCGGTTTTGACTGGGATATTGTATCCCTGCCTCATCACCGGCATTGCCTATCTGACCATGCCGGCCAAAGCGGGGGGCAGCTTGGTGATCTCGCATGGAAAAATTGTGGGCTCAGAGCTCATCGCCCAAAAAATTGTCGGCGAAGGGTATTTTTGGCCGCGTCCTTCGGCCATCGACTACAAACCTCTACCTTCGGGGGGCAGCAATTTAGGCCCTACCAGCGCGGCCCTGAAAAAAGCCGTGGATGAACGCAAAGCAGCCCTCATCCAAACGCACCATCTCCAGGCCAATGCTGCTATACCAAGCGATCTGCTCTTTGCCTCAGCTAGCGGCTTAGACCCCCATATCAGCCTACCTGCGGCTTATTTCCAGATAAGCAGAGTGCTCCAAGCCAGGGGGATCGAGCCTGAGGCCGGCCGAGCTGCTGTAAAAAAAATGATCGAAAATGCCGCTAGCGGACGCTCTTTGGGTTTCATTGGCGAGCGCTACGTGAATGTGCTGCTGCTCAATCTCGCCTTAGATGAACATGCGCCTAAACTAACACCGCTCCATCCCTGAAGTGAGGTTCCCTTTTAATGAATAGTGAAGGCGACGAAAATAGGCCCGATCCACAGCAATTGCTGGAAGCTATAAAACGCGAGGAAAGCCAGCGCAAGCATGGGCGTCTCAAAATATTTTTGGGTATGGCTGCAGGTGTGGGGAAGACTTATGCCATGCTGGAGTCCGCTCAGAAGCTCCATAAGGATGGGGTAGATGTCGTGGTCGCTTTAATTGATTCGCACGGGCGTGAAGAGACTAAACGCCTCTTAGATGGACTGAAGGTCATTCCGGAAAAGTGGATCCAATACAAGGAGACTGTCTTTGAAGAAATGGATCTAGACGCCATCCTTAAGCTAAGCCCGCAGGTGGTGCTGGTCGACGAGCTAGCTCACAGCAATCTGCCTAGTTCAAGGCATCCCAAGCGATGGCAAGATGTTAATGAAATTTTGGAAAATGGCATAAACGTCTATACCACCTTGAATGTGCAGCACATCGAGAGCTTGAAGGAGGTAATCGAAGGGATCACCGGCATTACCATCCGCGAAACCGTTCCCGATTCAATTATCGAAATGGCCGCATCTATCGAGCTTATCGATCTAACTCCTGAAGAATTGCTGCAGAGGCTAAAAGCCGGAAAAGTATATTTTCCCGAACAGTCTCAAATTGCCGCCAAAAATTTTTTCCAAGAAGATCGGTTGACCGCTCTACGAGAAATAGTGCTGCGCTATGCCGCGAAAAAAATCGATCACGACCTGCATGGCATGCTCTCCACAGTCCAGCGCACCAACGGATGGAAATTGCACGAGCACTTGCTGGTGGCTGTAGGACCAACCATACATTCTCAAAAACTCATCCGCACTACCCGGCGTTTAGCATTTACCCTCGACGCTCCTTGGGTGGCGGTACATGTGGATGATGGGCAAGTGCTGGATGAGGCCGAAAGCGCCCTGCTCGCTAAAAACTTATCCTTGGCTAGGGATCTTGGAGCTGAAGTGGTGACCACTCAGGACCAGGACATAGCCGATGCTCTGGAGCGAGTAGCCAGGCAAAAAGGGATAACCCAGATCATCATCGGCAGATCTGCCCAAAAATCCATATTTGGCATTTACCGCAATATTGTCTTGGTAGATAAGCTGGCCAGAAAATGCACGGACATCGATGTGCATATTATCCGGCAAAGCAAGACTAATAAAAATCCCAAAAAAAGCATTGTCACTCCCATGTTTGAAGCGGATGCGCGCCTCTACGTTTATGCCGTGATCCTCGTGGGCTTCTTTTCAGCGATGAGCTGGCTGTTTCTTTCTTTTGTCGATTATCAGATAGTGGGATTGGTGTTTTTTCTTGGCCTATTGACCATGAGTTTGTTTTTCACCAAAGGCCCCATGCTGACTGCCTGTGGGTTATTTGCTCTAGCTTGGTATTTTCTCCTTTTCCCTCACGTGCAGGAACTCGGATTGGGAGTCAAAGCCCTTGATGTGCAACTCAGCCTATACATTTTGACTGTCTTAGTCACCGTTTTCTTAACCGACCGGGCCAATCGCAATAAGGAAATTGTGCTTAAAAGAGAGGCTTGGACGCGCGCCTTATATGAGATCGTGCATGAAATTTCGGTAGCGCATTCTTCAGACGAATTGTTTGTGTTTGTAAAGGAACATCTGGGAGCTATTTTAAGGGGAAGATGCGAGATACTTGTCAAAGACCCTTCCAAAGGTTTGATTTTTCATCACATCCCCGACTTGATTAACGATGATAAAGAAAAAAATGCCGCCATCTGGGTGTTTGAAAATGAACAAGAAGCCGGATGGTCCACTTCCACCCTTCCCGCATCTCAAAACCTCTACTTGCCCTTGAAAGGGTTTCATGAAATCGTCGGGGTGCTCATGTACCATCCGCTTACGGCAGGTGCTTTATTGAATGTGGAGGAGAAAAACTTTTTATACACTGTTTGTCAGCAACTTGCCAACTATATTGAGCGCTCTTTTGTTAAAGAACACCAAAGGCAAGTCGATCACCTCCAGCAAGTAGAAAAAACCCATCAGACCATCTTGAAAATGCTTTCAGAAGGTTTTCGCAAGCCCTTAGTCAATATCCAAGAAGCCTTGCAAGGACTGAAAGAGGAAGAAGTCATCAAGGACAAGAGGGTATAGCTGAGACAGCTTTACAAAATTGAATTTTCCTCAGAAAAGCTCAGCCAAATCTTAGTCAACATTTCGGCTATGGAAAAGCTGAGCACGGGCATCATTTCTCTCAATAAGGAATACCATAAAATTGCCGATTTGGTGAATGTATGCTGTAAAAATGCCCAAAAGACCATAGACCCGCAAAGGTTCAAAATATGCATCCAAGAGGATC
>PLSG01000386.1 GCA_003164155.1 Parachlamydiaceae bacterium
ATTTTTCTCCTTCTTTTGGTGCGCTGGTGTCGTTGAAATCGCGGAGCTTCTCTTTCAAGATGGCAAAGTCAATGGGCTTGGTGACAAATCCATCTGCTCCATAAGCCAGGGCGGCCTTATAGTTGATTTCGTCACCGTAGGCAGTAATGGCCAGGACTTTAAGGCGCTGATATGTTTCCTTGATGATCTTGAGCAGCTCCAACCCATTAATCCCCGGCATACTGATATCCGATAAAATTAAAACTGCCTCTATGCCTGCATTAGTTTTAAGATAATGCAAGGCTTCCTCTGCTGAAAAACAGTAGTGAAACACAAATACCCCATCTTTAAGCTCGGTTTTAAAATATTGGGCAAAAAGAGATTGAATGGCTTTTTCGTCGTCAACTACCAGTATTTTCATAGCTTATCAGCCTCCTTACCAATCTTTGACGGCCTTTTCTTTGGCAAAGTGATTACAAATTCAGTAAATTCCCCTTCTTTAGAGCTAAAAGAAAGCTGCCCTCCATGCTGTTGAGTAATGATATTATAACTGAGCGACAGACCAAGCCCTGTACCCAATCCCTGAGGTTTTGTGGTGAAAAAAGGAGTGAAAATTTTCTGGAGAGCATTTTCTGGAATGCCTTTGCCATTGTCTCTAATGCGAATTTCATAACTATGGGGCAGATTGCGCGTGGCTATATGCAATATAGGGTTAAAGCTATCGCCCAGCTCTTTTTTCTTTAGAGTTACGGTGTAATAGGCATTGTTAAGCAAGTTGAGGATCACACGGCTGATTTCTTGTGGAGAGATCTCTAATTCTTTGAGGGTGGTATCATAATCCCTTTCAAAAGTCACATTGAAAAGCGGATCTTGGGCGCGCATGCCATGGTAAGATAGGGCGATAGATTCTTCCAAAAGGGCCCTGATATCTGTAAGAATAAGATCGCCAGTGCTTGAAGAAGAGTGCGCCAGCATGCGCTTGATAATGCTGTCGGCACGCCGCCCTTGTTCTGTGACCGTGTTAGTATTGCCCCTCAATTGATCTACCGAAGATTTGATCTCCTGGAACTCCTCAGGGGTAGCTACAGTTTGATATTTTTCCAGATACATTTCTATTTCCTGGAGAAGACTTAGGGATAACTCGGAGAAATTAATGATGAAGTTTAAGGGATTTTTGATCTCGTGTGCAATTCCCGCGGTCAATAGCCCTAAAGAGGCCATCTTTTCCTGCTGAATGAGCTGATTTTGCAATGTGCGCAGCTCTTTATAGGCCTCTTCGAGTTTCTGAGCAGAAGATGCACGCGAGAGAGCATGTTCGATGAAGCTGGCAAAATAAGACATAAGCATGTGCAGTAGACGCAATCTCTCCGGGGTAAACAACCCCTTGCTGAGTTTATTTTCCAAATAGATAATGCCAATCAAGTTTTCGTTGTAAATGAGGGGAATGCACAAAATTGACTGCACGTGCTGGGTTTGCACATAGGAGTTTGCACGATAGTCAGGATCTTGCTGCGTATCGTTGATCAACAATTCTTTTAGCGTTTGGCTGACCTGATAGATGGTCTTCAAACACATGCGATCGCGCCAGTCTTCCAACGGCACATTCTTGATGATCGCGCCTTTATCCTGCCCCAGCGATATTTCAGCTTTGAGGAACAGCCGCCTGCCCTTTTTAAGCAAAAGGAAGGCCTTATCGGATCCGGAGTTGACGATCAGCACATGCATGAACTTGGACAAAAGCTTGTCCAACTCAGTTTCGCTGGAAAGCTTTTGCAAGGCAAGCTCAAGAGCTGAGATATCAAAGCCATATACTAAGGCCGTTTTCTCGGTGGATTTAAACAAGTCCCCATTTTGGATTGAAGCTGGCCCAAGATTGTCCATAGAGTTATCTTGCAGCAGCAATTCTATGAGGATGCGTTTATTGCCCAAGTGCTCATTCAGCAGTGTGCGGTATTTGCTTTTGAGCATGCGCAGCTTGGTGATGGCTCCCCAGCGCGCATAGGCATGACACGCCTCCAATACGGCGTTGGCAGCATCCTTTTTCTTGCCCTGAGAGATAAAAAAGATAGCCATAAGCTCGTAAGCCAAGGCGGTATCGCAAAGAAACCCATTTTCTTCTACAGCCGCAATGGACTTTTTGTATAAATTCTCTGCCTTAAGCACATCTCCATTTAGACGGGCTATCTCTGCCGAAAGCAGTAAATACTTGTGCTGAAAATTGGATGGGTTAGCATTTGACCACTTCTTAAAGCGCGCCTGCAGCTTTTTCAAGTGGGACAAATGCTGCGATTTTTCACTTTTTCGCATCCCACATACAGCTGCTAGAGTCATAGCATAGTAGAAATAGTACACATGGCAGAGGGGATTGCAAGAAAAAAGAAAGGCATTAGGACGGATTTTTTCACAATGGATGAGCGCTTCACCAAATTTTTCATGCGTATAGAGCAAGAAAACCCGCCAGGTTTCGTAGGATAGATTCGAATAGGTAGCTTTTTCAGGGGTACAGAAAGGCAGCGACTGAATTTCAAATAGTTCTTTAGGATTTGGGTCACAAGGGTCAGTTGAAAGCCCCTGCAAAGCTAAGCAAACCTTGAGCATCAAGTTAGCCCGATACACTTCTTGCACAGCGTGGTATTTAATCATGATATGCACATGGCGCTGCAAATCTTCGCGAACGCTGTCTAATTGCTCGCAGGTGAGCAAAAGGTAAAGCCCTGCAAAATTAAGACATCTGCACATCAATGTGATATTGCTGCTGTCTAAGGCTTGCTGGGCCAATTTTTTTAACGGCTCAATGTTGGCTCTAGCTGGCTGTTCCCACCTATTTAATAGCGCGTAAAAAGCCGCAGCAGATTCGGCGCCGGTTTGCAACTGGGGAAATTTCTGGGCGATCCGCAAAACTATCTTGCCTTCTTGGCATCCACGCGTATATTGTTGGCAGAATTCCGAAGCTAAGGCTTTAGCATGGTCCATCAAAGCAATCAGACTCACCTCTAAAATGCCATTTGCATAGGTAGCGTTGAGGATATGCATGATCAGGTAAACAGGCAACTTATCACGGCTCATAGTCAAGGGCGCATTTTCGAGTAAAGTATAGTATATATTGCTGAGCAGCTGGCTATGTGGCGCGGTGTTGAGTGGCAGCCGATCCCAGTACTTCAAACCGTAGAACGCCCTATTTTTAAAAAACTTAAGCTTTTCGGCATACACAGCGTAGGGCGTGGGATTGCAGGAAAAGTCGATATTGAGGGCTTTGAGTGCCTCTATGCAGGCTTGAATAGCTTCTTCGTTTTTGCCGGCCATTCCATGCAGGCAGGCTTTGACAAAATATATGCGGGCTTTTTCCTCTTTCACCAAAACATTTTTCAAAAGATGGGCAAAAGTCGCTTCGGACTTAGCTCTCTCACCCAATAAGCTTTCGCATATGCCGCGCTGAAGATATAAGGTAAAATTTAAATCTTTATAGGTATTCCAAGGGGCATGTTTGAGCAGCAGGATTCCCCTAGTATAAAAGAGCAGAGCCGGTTGATAGGCGGCACATAAAAAAGCCTTGCAGCCGGCCTCTAAGTTGATCCTGGCAAATTTCTCGCTATCTTCCACAGCCACATTGGGCAATTCACTCTCGCTCTCATCTTTTGAAGAAGCTAAACCCACTTCATAATTGAGGTGATAGGCGATGGGAATGAGCGCATTTTGAAGTTTATCCTCAGAAAGACATTTCAAAAGACCCTGAGCTACACGCATATGCACGCCTACGCGTTCATTCAGCGCAATAGTGCCGTAGGCCATTAGCAAGATGGAATCGTGATTGAAAGTATAGGAGTAGTTAGGGATTTCTTGGACTCCCAACGAAGATTCAGCCGGCAAGGAGATGGGATGAGCAAAAATGAAGTCCTCGCAAATCGCCGGCAACAGCGCCGCATGCACCGCATCTGGAGATGCCCCTTGCACTGCAGCCAAAGTGTGTAAATCAAAAGTATAGCCAATCACTGCCCCCACGGCCATCAATGTTAAGGACTCGGCAGGGATGACGCTTAAACGGCATTTAAAGACTTCTTTGAGTGTGTCCGTATTTTCCAACTGCCGGCAGCGCTGCATATCCACTACCCAGTACTGCTGGGAATCGCTCAAAGTAATAACGCCTTGGTGATGCATGAGCTTGAGCAATTCAAAGATAAAGAGCAAATTGCCCTGCGTTTTCTGATAAAGCCATGCAGCCACATCTTTTGTATCAGCTACCGTGCAGCGCAATGCGTCGGCAATGAGCTCGCCAAAAGCGCTGGGCGCAATTGCTCCCAATTCAAGTGCTGAAGCCTTTCCTCCGGAATTTTGAATGCTGTGCTGCGCTTGCAAGAAAGTTTGCGCAGCCACTTTTTCTTCACAAGCGTAAACCGCGATGCACAATAAATATTGGTTCGTGATGTCGCTCATCAAAAGCTCAAAAAATTTCAGCGAAGCTTCGTCTGCCCAATGCAGATCGTCCAACACGATGACCAGGGGGTGATCGCGATCTAAGCAAGCGTTGATAAAACACGTAAATGCCACATAAAGGCGATTAAAGGAGAGCAGGGAATTGAACGCTGGCTTAAGCGGGTTCATATCCACCAGCAAGGTCAGATCGGGAAGCATATCCATTAATACATAAACATTTTGGCCCAAATGCTTGCGCAGCCGCTCTCGCCAGCTATGGATGGAAGCCTGGTTGCCCATTAATATTTGCTTGATGAGCTGTTGAAACAGCATGATCCAGCCACTGTAGGGCCTTTTCTTTTGCAAGGGATCAAACTTGCCATATAGGAAATACCCATTTTTTTGCACGACCTGCTTTTGCAGGTCATAGGCAATGTGCGTTTTTCCCGAACCTGCCGCCCCTCTGATAAAAATCACTTCAAAACCGCCTAAACAACAGCGATCAAGCGCTGCTAGCAAGGATTTGACTTCCTCGTCTCGGCCGTACAATTTGTGCGGTATGTGAAATCTGTCCAGGACTTCCCCGCTGCCAATGGCAAAAGCCTCTATGGTGTTGCGTTCCATTAATTGCTTTAAACACACTTGTAAATCCCGCTTGAGGCCTGTGGCGCTTTGGTAGCGATCTTCGACTTGCTTGGCTATGCACTTCATGATGATGGACACCAAGACTGGAGGAATAGATAAATCGAGGGCGTCGGCAGGCGGGGGATTGCGCACCAGATGCATGTGGAGCAAATCAATGCCTTCAATTTCTGCAAAAGGGGATTTTCCCGTGATAGTTTCATAAAAAGTAATCCCCAGGGAGTAGATATCGCTGCGATAATCTAGAGATTGATTGAGCAAACCGGTTTGCTCAGGGGAAATATACATCATGTTTTGATCGGGAATATTTATCCACATATTTGGCCTTTCTCTCGGCAGAAAGGAGGAANNGATCTCTTCCAGCCCTTCCGCTAGTTCGATGCTCAACTGCAAAAAAGTCTTAAGATCAATTTTTTTGTCTTTGATAGTCTGCTCTAAGGACTGGCCGCCAAAATCCTGCATGACTAGCATGAGCCTTTCGCGCACCCTCTCTAGACTGTAAGCCTGCAGGGTATGTTCTCCATGCAGTTTCTGCAGAGCTGCAAATTCATGCTTTAATTGTCCTAAAACCTGCGCAGAGGGATGTTCATCTTTGAGGATTTTGATAATGACTGGCAAGGAGTCGCTATCTCTAAGCCCCCGATAAATTATCGAACGCTTGCCTTCATAAAGGACGTTTAGCAAGGTATAGTTAGGCGTAGTTAGGAACATGCTTTTTCCCACTTTACTGGTCGTAAAAACGGGGCCTTTAGCCATCTACAAAAGGCTCTACCCTAAAGTTTTCACTACCCAATTTCTGAAATGTAAATTTTACATATACATCACAAGGCTAATTTCCACCTACCTTATATTCATAATTTCATTATACATATAGCATGCTTTTTTGCANNATTTTTTGCAAAGGCGCCCTTTTTAGCCCGAGGAGATGGAAGTCGCATGGCATGTGAAAATATCCGCCTTATGATGCACAGGGAAATTGTGGCTTAGTCTACGCTCTGCATGCTTTTTTTCAGTTTATCTTTGGAGATTGTGGCAATCCACATTTCACAATCGTCTTTGCCATAAGCCACATAGATACTAGAGCCTTTGATGACAAAACCTCCCGGAAAAATGACCCTTTTTTCGCAACTAGATACCGTATAAAAGCCTTTTCCGATGATAGGCGCACTTGAAATGCGCTTAATTTCAAAGGGGGGATTGGCTGAAAAGGCGTAAGCCCCCATGTAATAATGTAGCATCATATTGCCTTCTGATGCTGCCGAAATGGCTTGCATAGAGGAGTGAAAAAATGCCAAATATTCGCCATCCACCAGTAATGCTGGTGTTCCACCGCGCAGCGTACCCCAATTCCATTTCAGAGGATCCGCCGACTCGCTGATCGTGACGCATGTGCCATCTTCAAAATCGGGATAAAGCACTTCATGGGGATTGAGCATATAGCTAAACAAAAGCGTATCATTCCACTCAAATGGCACCCAGTTTTTCTGCCAAAACACTTTGGCATACTTAGTGTGGTGGAAAATTTTAACGGGTGCAGAAAGCGCATAGCGCCCTTTGGCGTAAGTTAACTTGGCCATGAACATATCGCGTCGCTGAAGGCTGGAAGGATTTGTAGTATCCAAATTATCATTGTACAATATATGTAGCTTGCCTTTATAAACGAAGAGCCGGGCATCTTCCGCTTGAGAATGGGTATAGCTAAAAGCCGCGCGCGTTTTAAGCAGCTCAGGTTCGCCGATTTGCTGCAAATCGTCATTTAATAGAACCACGCCTATATAGGAAATCCAAGGTTGGAGTGGATCGGGTGAATATCTAAAGGACAATAGCAATCCGCGATCGATTTTTATCAAGGAGGGATTGAACGCTCCAGGGAAATTTTTCAAAATAATCCGCTTAGATGCCTGCACCAGCTGATCCTTGGGTTTTGCTGTGCGAGGATCGCCTTCCTGTGCTAAAGTCACACTGCACAAAATCTCCTCAGCTACCAGCAAATCACCGTCTTCAGATCCGCGCATGCTCTCGGCAAAAACAGCGGAAAAGCCAAATAAAGCAAACAAAAAGGCTAGAAATTTTATGCGCATAAAGCCATCTGCTCCTAATTTTTTCTGTGCGGCATGCAGAGGATCTCCCAAAGCTCGACTTGATGATTTTTGAATCGAAGATTCACTAATCTGCAGGGGGAGGCTCCTCTAGAAAAACTATTCAAAATATATCCGCTTAAAGTAACTAAAAAAAAGCAAAATGTCAAATATTTAGCAAGATTGCCTGCCTTGGAGCACAGCACATAGACGCACTAGAGGAAGTGTGCCACCATAAGTAATCCGCTTGGAGACTGCTTTTAGAGCTTAATCCACACCGCCCAGCTGTTGTCACCTTGATATTCCACTAATTTGATACAATGCACATCTAACCACTCGGTGGCTTTGGAAGTGGTATCCCAATCGAGATCGTCAAAGATGATCAATCCCCCTTTCCTAACTAAAGGCACCCACTTATTGACATCGAAATAAGCACTCTTTTCCGAGTGGTTGCCATCTATGTGCAGGAAATCGATATTTTCTATAGGCAGAGCATCCGCTGAAGTACATCGTATCAGCAATGTTTGCTCTTCGAGCTCAAATCGACAGATTTTCTCAACCAAATTTTGTAAGATAGCATCGTGGTCGATGGTGCTCCAATAATCCTTATGTTCTCCTTCCATACCCACGGCCGATTGCACACTGCTCCATGGATCTATGCCATAAATTTTTCCGACTTTGTTTTCCTTGACTGCAAAGGCCAAAGGAACCAGCGATTTACCGCCAAAAACGCCGATTTCCACCACTGTTTGCGGTTTTAACAACAGCACGAAATCTATGAGGATTGACGCCTTATATTTGGAACACCAGCCTTCCAGCTGGTCCATGGCATAAAACGCGCGCTCCTTGATGGCAGCGGCTCGGAAAGGCTGCTTTTCTTCGACTATATATTCATAATGCGACTTTGGCTGAACATTTTCATTTACAAAGTAGTCCATATTTTTTTATTCCTTTTATGCTCTCTTGGATAATACGTGCAGGGATCTGCACCCAAAATTTCTCGATAATGAGCTACAAGCTTTTGCACTTTACGGGGATAGGAGAGGTTTATTTATACTATATTTTGTCATATATCCTCCGGTTCCTTCGGAGGATATATGAACAGTTACTTCGAGACAGGTAACTTACATTTTATCTTTATTTATTTTCGTAATTAGGTTTTCCATTGTCCGAGATAGCTCTTGGCTGAGT
Organism: Parachlamydiaceae bacterium; assembly: GCA_003164155.1. Classification (GTDB taxonomy): domain Bacteria; phylum Chlamydiota; class Chlamydiia; order Chlamydiales; family Parachlamydiaceae; genus BOG-1457. The sequence continues at coordinate 8,301 of PLSG01000386.1, forward strand.
GGAGACCACATCATCGAAGAGCGTAAACATTTTAACCGACGAGGGCATGTACAAATCCATGTCATAAGGCAAGAAAATTTTATGAGCTTTTATAAATTCCAAAATTTTGCGCATGCCCGAGCGCCGCACGATCATCGAATAGGCCCCATAGCGTGCGCCAACTTGTCTGAAATCTGCACTCACTTTCTTCTTTTTAACAAAACGCTTGGGATTTTCTGGAGTATAATTAGGCCTCCAAGCATAGGCTGTGCAGGGCACATAGTCCCCATCTTGATTCTTGGTGTCTTTATCGGTAAACAAGATATCCCACCCGCTAACGCCCACTAGGGCATCGAGCTTGTCAATATAAGTAGAAATCAAATGGGGATCTCTCAAAACCTGAATGTCATCTTCCATCACCCAGACGGTATTATAGCCAGCATCATAGGCGTCTTGCAAAACGGAGAGATGACTGAGCACAATGCCGATAGGTCCTCTGGCCATGGTATGCCAAAAATAGGTACGCCCTTCGGTGCCGACGATTTCGTGGACACTCTTTCCACCGCCATCTAGAGGATAGTAGGTGCCCCATACGCCAGACTCCATCCATGAGTCGTAAACAAGACCCACGTCGTTGATATCCTCTAATGTCAACTTCCATCCATTAACAGCAGAAAACCTTAAAGGGAATATCCCATAGGGAGTGAGCTGGCTAGAACTGGAGGCAAATTTTTCAGGTCTTTCATCCAAATTGATCATATAGATAAAGTCTATGTTGCGCATTTGATGCATGCCAGAATTG
>PLSG01000557.1 GCA_003164155.1 Parachlamydiaceae bacterium
GAATTTGCCGCACATTGTTTTGCACCAGATCCAGATCCTCGAGGAAAAAGCTATTGAAAAAATCTAATGCATTAATCTTAGCTTGTGCCAGTTCCGTGAGCTTTTCTGCCTTTTCAAGGGAGTGCCTCCGATATACAACCTTTTTGAGTAGAATTTCTGATTCAGCCACAAAAAATTCCGATGGCAGGCTAATTCATCTATCAGCCTGTCACGGATAAAAGCCATCTGCCCTCGGTCTAACCGGGAATTAGTGCCAAATTTTTGGGTAAACTGACAGGAAATGCGCTGGCAAATTTTTTCAATTTCGCTTTTAAAAGCAATAAGGGCATTGAGCTGTTCAGGGCTTTCGGCCGCCATTATCTTGCCAAAAGCCCAAACTGCATAGGATATGAGCATAGAATTAAACACAACCGCGCCCTCGCCATCCAGGATAATACCGGCTAGCGGGGCAATCTGGTGCTTTTTTCTGTGAGGCTGCTCGATGTCCTTTGATTTTATTTCAAATAATGAATCAACTTTTTCTTTTAGAGCAAGTTCACACCGGGTCCAGTTGAAATGCCCTAAGTAAAGCTGCCAGTAGACGGTCGCTTCGCAGTTTTCACGCGGCTCGGCCTGTTGATAGCCTGGTTGGAGATGAGGCAAATTTTGGAAAGCATAAATTTCTTCATTTGGCCCAACCTTGAGAGACACTGACTGGCCTTTTAGCAATTCCTCCCGTTTTTCCATATAATTGAGGAATAACTCACTATTTGAGACGGTAAGGATTTCAGCCATCTTCCAGGCTTCAAGTATACAACCGACTTTATCGACGGGCTGTTGATAGGGCTGTCTTAACATATGCTGCTTTCCTGCTCATATTTTCAATCCTGGAAAAGTAGCAGAAAAAACTTAAAATGGAAACATCCAATAAAATCGGGGTCAGGCCGAATTGGCCTGACATTTTGACATTCTTAAAAGGGTCTCGCACTTCTGATTTGGAGTTGGANNGGTCAGGCCTCGCACTTCTGATTTGGAGTTGGAAGTACGAGGCCTGACCCCTTTATTTACAAGTTGCTAGTCCCCTCTGAATCCGGAGGAACCGGATTCAGAGGGGACTAGCAACTTGGGTTACCTATCGTTTATAAGTTTCTCTGGGCGTAATTCAAAAGCGACGCATCTGCGATATGCAGCTTTAGCTTTAAAAGCCCTTCAGGCTGAGGAAAAGGTCTAATTTGTCTCCCGAAATGATACATTTCATACTTCGAACATGTCGTTTAGTTCATCAGATTTAGGCTGAAGGGACTAGCAACTGAAAGAAAACTGCCCTAAATTTGTGAATTCGAGCTCTTTTTATTACACTAAACTGCGGGATTCAGTCTCTTTTCGCCACCATTTTTCAATTGCTATTCACCATTTCCTGAATTTGGTTTCTCCGAATTCAGAAAATGATGAATAGCAACTTGCGTTAGTATGAACTTATGAGTAATCTCATGATCCAGTATTTCAAAAACTTATTAATAAATCAAGATCTTACCCCGGCCGAAGTTAAGGGTCTACAAGATCACCGTCATGATAATGTTAGCTGGTTTAATATCTTTATGCATGACGTGGGCATGGTGAATGTCCCCCAAACCCTCGGCGAGTTTGAAGCCCATTTCAAAGAAAAACTGCTGGTCAAACTTATCGGATTGCTTCAGTTTTCATACAGGGAACCTAAAACCTTAAAAGCGGAAAAGGCAGGGGAGGAAGCTTGCGAAAAGATAGGCTGGGAATCCATGGTTCTCCGTCAGTAAGCGTGCTTTCTATTCCATGCACGGCTCAATGTGCGCAACGCCTGAAGTTGTGATTTCATTGGAGGCGTAAGTGCCCATCTCCATTGCTATACAGCTGACGGCAAATTAGGCGCACGGCACTCTAATTCTTTTCTATATATCACCTCTGCTTATAAACTGCAATTTATTAGGGCTCATCTGGAAGTTATAATCTCTATGATCTCAGTGGTTGTAAATTGCCCAAGGTGCTAATATATGGGCCATGTTCCCCTTTTTGTTCAAATTCTTGATCAAAAAGGTAGATAAAACAGACATAAGCGTGCGTCGAAAAAGTCAACAAGTTAGTGGTTTATGAATGCTACGTTAGTTATGAAGTTTGGCGGAGCTGCCGTGGCCTCTCCAGAGAAATTTTCCGAGATTGCCGATATCATCTTGGCGCGTCAACAAGCATATCGACATATAGTGATTGTGGTAAGCGCTATGGGTGATACCACTGATCAGCTGATTGCACTGGCAAAAAAAGTGAATCCCCATCCACCTAAGCGCGAATACGATATGCTGGTGACGGTGGGTGAGCGGATTAGCATATCTTTGCTCGCCATGGCTTTAGCCGCTAAGCAAAGAGAAGCCATCAGTTTTACCGGCAGTCAGTCCGGGATTATAACCTCCGCCAGGCATACCGAAGCCGCAATTGTAGATGTGCGTCCTCATCGCATTATAAAAGGTTTAGAAGCGAATAAAATCGTGATTGTGGCAGGTTTTCAAGGTGTGAGCCAATCCGGCGACATCACGACTTTGGGCAGAGGAGGCTCAGATACTACAGCCGTGGCCTTAGGTGTGGCTTTGAAAGCCGATAAAGTGGAGTTTTATAAGGATGTGCCGGGCATTTTCGAGCAAGATCCCAAGCATCATCCCCATGCGGCCCTTTTGCCCAGCTTGTCTTACGAGCTAGCCTTGCAAATTGTCAACCAAGGCGCTAAGGTATTGCATTCCAGATGCATTCAGCTGGCTTGGAAAAACAATTTACCCTTGCATGTGCGCTCCTTTCAAAACTTTTCTTCAGCGAAAAGCCCCGGAACGGTCATTATGCAAATCGGTCAGGCGTGCAATCCTACCCCAATTTATGAGGAACATGATCTTGAGTGCCAAGAGGTTATAGTGTGAAAATAGAGGAATTCTTAAGTCATGCCGTTCCGCTGCTGGATGTGCGCAGTCCGGCAGAATTTCTTCAGGGGCATATACCGGGAGCGCATTCCTTTCCTCTTTTTTCCGACTTAGAGCGCGCCGAAGTGGGCACACTCTACAAAAAAGCCGGCAAAGATGCGGCGGTCAAGTTGGGATTGCATATGGTGGGCCCCAAGCTGGCTTCTTTTGTCGAGCAGGCCGAAACGCTGTGTTGTTCAAAGAGGGCTTTCCAGCTTTACTGCTGGCGCGGGGGGATGCGCAGCCACTCTCTGGCTTGGCTTTTGCAGACCGCGGGGTTTAGCTGCCATGTGTTGACCGGGGGCTACAAGGCATTTAGGCATTGGACCTTAGATCAATTTCAGAAACCCTACCGCTTGATGGTCTTGGGTGGGTTGACGGGCAGTGGAAAAACTGATCTTTTGCACAAGCTGAGGCAGCAAAATGAGCAAGTGATTGATCTTGAAGCTCTTGCCCAGCATCGGGGCAGCAGTTTTG
>PLSG01000320.1 GCA_003164155.1 Parachlamydiaceae bacterium
TTCTGAAGCCTTTAAAAAGGACCAGTAAGCCGCCTCATGATTAAATGCATATAGGAAGGTAAAACCCTGATCAAAATAGAGTTGCGCTGTCTTATTGTCAGTGCTTACCGGATAGTGCATACCTACGTAAGCAGAGACCAAATTAAATTTTTTGGGAGGATCGAAGGCAAATTCTTCCCCTGCGGCAGGTGATAAAAAAGCTAAGGAAAATGCGCTGCATAACAGGAAATGCTTGAATCTGCATAAGTAGTTGAGCATACCGTCTATCCTCCAATTCTCATTTTTTCGGCGTATTCTTAATATTTTTATACCATAGCATACTTTATAAGAGGTGGCTAGCCAGATTTCCCCATCTATAGGCCTCGCATTTAACGCATAATTTATTCTAAAATAATTGCCAGATATGCTACAGCTTTAGAAAATGTGAAATCCATTTCTCCGTACAGCGAATTTAAAAATTTTAAACACAAAGAAAGGCATAAGGACACAAAGAACACAAAGAAGGGGCAGGAAAAAATGACGCTTGACAGTCCCTGACAGTCACCCTCAGTCCACGCGTTTCTTTTAAATTGCTCTTTTGGTTTTTTGTTCCTGTGCGATCTTTGCTTTCTTTGTGTTTTTCTTTGCATTTAATTTTTCTAAATTCGCTGGCCTAAAAAGTGAATAAGGCCAACATAATAGCATCCTCTAAAATTATATAAAGGTGACATATGAACAATAAATTATTTTTCAGTTTAGCAGCCATTGCCCCACATACCAGCAACTCTGCGGGTAACTTGACTTGTGTCACCTCTAAAGAAGTACCTGGATTTGTCAATATTTCGTTTGCGCATTTAAGCCTGAATAACCGGGGTTCGTTAGAACCGATATGGCATCCCAATGCCCATAAAATTGGCTATTGCGTAGAAGGACAAGTTTTAGTTGTGATGCGTACTCCCAGTGGAGCGGAAAATTTTACTGTAAAAAAAGGCGAAATATTTTTTATTCCCCAAGGCTTCGTTCACCATATCGAGAATATCGACGCCGCACAAAGTGTGATCAACTTTGCACTGAGCAGCTCCAATCCCCAAACCATGTATCTTTCCCAAGCCATTTATTCGCTCTCTGAGAACGTGTTTACCAGTACTTTCAACTCCCCCGCGCATTTTATCGACGGGCTGCCCAAATCTAAAAACAATCAGCTGTTAAAAACGCTTCCCGCGCTAAAAAAGCCGCCTCAAAATGCTCCAAATGGCTATAAATTTGATATCGAAGACAGTCCAAAAGTCATTTCAAGCAAAGGCGGCTATTTGCAATTAGGTATAAAAAGCAGCCTGCCGACGCTTCAAGGATTGGGTATCTTGGGTTTTGGATTAACCCCAAAAGGCTGCGTAGAACCCCATTGGCATACCAATGCAGGAGAACTTGTGTTCATTGTCAAAGGAAAAACGCGCATCACTGTGCTAGCACCCGATGGGCATGTAGATGTATTGGAAGTCAACGCTGGCGAGGGCGCTTTTGCGCCGGCTTCGCATTTCCACAATATCGAAAACATGGGAAATGACGAAGTGCAAGTAATAGCCTTCTTTAATCATGGCGAACCCGATTACCTGGGCATTGGAGAAGTCATCGGCGCTTACTCAAATGAACTGCTGGCTTCAGTTTTTAATACGCCACCCGACTATTTTGAGGCTTTAAAAAAGCCTGAAAAACCCTTGGTGATTGTACCTGTATAATACTAACTGCCCTAAATTAGTGAATTCGAGCACTTTTTATCACACTAAACTGCGGGATTCAGTCTCTTTTCGTCACCATTTTTCAGTTGCTAGTCACCATTTTCTGAATTNNTCTGAATTTGGTTCCTCCGAATTCAAAAAATGGTAATTAGCAACTTGCGTTACTAAGTTAGGGTTTAGGTATGAAGGAAAGTCTTCCCCCTGAGGCTGCCGCGCGCAAGGTTGGATGCTTGGGAAAGTGCCGATCCCAAAAAGCAGCGTCCGAAGAATGGGCATTGAAATAGGCCATTAAATCAGCATCTAGGACATTTTGTGAAAAGCAATCTATCATTATGGCCAATAGTAGAATGCCAGCTTCCTTTACGTCTATGACCTTGCGCGTAACAAAGCCCTCCAAGAGCGCAGGCACTAAAAACCCTAGGGTATATCCCAGAGCCTTGTTTGCTATTTTGTCATCACAATCGCCATCTGCGCTATGAAGTAGCTGCATAAAGACGTGAGAGGCTATGCCATTCACGAAAAAGCGCAAAAGGCTCTGGAAAGCCCCTTTTGCTCCATCCTTCAGATATCCTCTTGCGCAAGCCGCCGGGAGGCCCCAACCAAACGCATTGGAGTGCCTAGCAAAAACAAGAGATTGTATAGTACGTGACATATCCTTATCTATGGACCTTAGAAAGATAGCACAAGTCATCCCGCGCTCTGACATTCCCATCATAGCGCGTTGCATCGCCTCTACGAACATGAGTAGGCATGTGCCGATGGCCATTAGGTTTTCGCTTACTACAGGATGGCAAGAAACCCGATTGGCTAGAGAAATTTTTCCTTTATTTTTAGAAAGAGGTAAAGATTGATGCGTTACTGGCATCTGATTCAAGACTTTTAGGATTTGGGATATGTTGGGATAGTAAGAGGTTAACAGCTTATTCTCGCGCAAGTGATTACTTGTCATAGCTAAAACCTGAGCAAAATCTCCCGACTGAATATACACAGCTTGCTTTTCCCAACGCACAGCCGCTTCGAAAATCTGTACAAGCGAAGCTAAATGCGGCCTTTGCCAACCCGCTTGTAGAAAGAATCTACAGGCTAACTGGAAAGTCGCCAACGAATCCAGGTTTATCCCTATGCTAATTAAATGGACATAGAGCAGCTGTTTTTTCTCCTCGTTTTTTCCAGACATGCTTTGAGAAATTTGTTTAGCTATACTCTTAAGCAAATTGATATAGGGAAGGAAGCTGATTTCAAATGAGACGGTTTTGTGCGGATGTTGAATTCCTCGACTATTTGTATAGGGATTGGAAGTCTTCTGACGCGAAGATTCTGCGGCAGCAATTTGGAGAAGATAAGCACACAGCTGGTTAAAGGCCTCAAATCGGTAGCGCCGGTCAAATTGCTCTCTAACCAGCAACTCATTTTCTACCACACTTTTGGAAATCACATCCCGCAGACTCTCATTACCTGATTTTGCCGCACCCTCGAGCATCTTGACGCAGATTTGGGCAACGTGGCACAGCTCTGGCATTTTAAACCACAAGGCAGAAATCAATTCCCATTTTTTGGCCGCTATGAGCTGGGTCAGCAATTCC
>PLSG01000034.1 GCA_003164155.1 Parachlamydiaceae bacterium
ATTCTACCTTAACAACGTACTGGGCTAATGGCGAATTAGATTTGTGTGAGTATAGTTTCCAACTTTTGGCGATATAGAGAGGAGAAATCCTCCACAATGTGCCTCTCAAAGCAGGTTTTGACAAAATGAAAAGCAGCGTGGGTTCTTTCTTCAGAAACAGAAAGAATCAAGGTTAATTCTCCTCGGGGATAATTCACTAGATTGTCATCCAAGCTGAGGATTTTTTCTATTCTCCCAAATTTATCTAAGACGTCCTGATAATCAATTAATTCTTTAGAGAAAATCGTTTCGTTTTGAAATTTGAAAATATTCTTAAACTGGTTTTTATAGTTGTTTACAGATAAATCAAATAATACATTAACAGGATAGGATGAGTGCAGCATGGCATGCATAAGGTCTTGACGCATAGCCCTGCAATATTCTTTAATAGCGCTGTGTGGATAGAATTTCGAAATGAACGGTAGGAAATTGACATAATAGCCAATCGATTCGATATATGCTTTTTTTACTCTAGTGTTAAAGGGCATCATAGTGACGAGCTGCTCCGTGTTACGTATGTCGTGTAAAAAAAGTTGATACGCCAAAAAAAAGAGCTGAGCCAAAGTTAACTTTTCCTGAGCACAATAAGCCAGGAAGCGGGCTATTTCGGGCTTCTCAAAATGGAAATGTACAATATCTGCCTCACCCAAAAGAAGGTTAGTAATAGGCATCTTTTCTATCTCCACCACTTNNTTTCTGATTTTAAAAATTCTGCTTGCCAGCTTATAAAATCTAGATAGCTACCACTTTCCACCTTATTTTCCGCTGTTTTTCCTAATAAAGCATCTAAAAATATTTTAATAAACAAATTAAGCGAAAAGATATCTCCGATGGAATGATGCCAGGAGATAAGGATGCGTGTCTCATTAGACGACCAGATAAAAAAGAAAATTTTAATCAACGCTCTTTTAACATCGATCTCCTGCGAAGCCCATTTGGCAACTTCCCGAAAACGCGCGGATTCATCGAGAGGGGAAAGGTCGATGCTTTGATAATCGAGAGCTTTTTGTGTATTAAATTTCATCACCATCTCTTCTCCGCATCCATAAAAATAAGCGCTTAGTAAGGGGAAGCTCTGAGAGGATTTGTGGGCAGCATAGGCCATCTTCAAGCGCTTTATAGGCTCGCGGCAAACCAATAGACAGGTCATATTATTGGCAGGTGAAGTGATGGGATAGGCTTGTTGATGCCATAAAGCTTTTTGATAGGGACTCAAAGCCGAGTATAGAGGATAATTCATACAGATTCTTTTTTGCAGATCACATCGATCAATCCATCGAGAGAAACATCCATGGTTACATTTTCTTCGATCAAATTAATTCCGTACTTTTCTTCTAATTCAAATGAGACGTTAAAGAAAGTGAGGGAATCCATGTTATAGGCAATAAGAGGGGTTGAGGGGTTAATCTTCGAAGCATCCATGTTGAGTATTTCCGCTATTCTGGCAGCTATTTCTTTTCTAACCTGTTCTCTGTCTTGATTTGCTTTCATAAATAATCCTAAAATATTGTTTGTAATCTTTATTTTAAATAGGCGTCTCTGGTTGTTTCTTCACCTAGCATCTGGAACTCGACATCTCCGATATCTTCCACAAATTGTTGAATACTAGCTTGAATGCCAGCATCAGGGAGAAACGATTTTTTTAGGAGGTGCTCTTCATTAAAATCCCTTAATTTTTTAAGGTAATTTAATTTAGCCCATGCGTTGGCTCTATGCCCATCACAAGACTCGCTTGCAGCTTTTTTTAAAGTTGCACAGTACAATAAAAGAGACAAAGACAACTTTGCAAAGTGAGGGTAAATGTATTCTAGATACTGTTTAGGGTGTGCATGTGCGCTGAGCGTGCTTCGAGAGGTTTCCGCTGTTTTCTTGAATTCAACAATATAATCGTTTGTTTTGCAAATACTTTCGATAAAGGTAGAAAATTCACTTTTGTCAAGGATTTCCTTGCCGGCCAAAGACAGGAGAGAATCATTTGCACCTTCTCCATAATAACTAGCTAAAACGTCTTTCATATAGCGCGCGATATGGTTATTCTCCATGTATCCCCTTCCGCCTGCCAATTGCATGCACGTTTGAACATTTTTGATCGCATATTCTGAAGCGGCTATCTTCAAGAGCATGGAAATCACATGCGAGATAGGATAGCCAGCCGAAGAAAGTGTGGTACAGTGCAAGGCAAGAGATTCAATTGCATAAAGGGAACAACACATGTGATCGAGTTTGTCAATGATGTAAGCGTGGGCCACCAACTTTCCCGTTAGCCCTTTTCGTTTTGATAAAAAACGCATAACGATTTGCAAAACGCGTTTCATCGCGCCGATTAGTCCAAAACAAAATGCCAGCCTGGCTTCAATTAAAAAGGGCTCAATCATAGCAAATCCTTTATAGGGCTCCCCCAAGAGATAATCGAGGCCTACGCGGACATTTTGGAGAATTAGCGCATTTTGCATAACGGAACGCACGCCACAAGTTAGAGCTTCTGGACCACTTATTATGCCCGGCATACTCTTTAAGAGGGTAAAACCACAAATCCCGCGTTCCCTTGTTTTTTTATCTTTACACAGGGCAAATACATTCACCACCTGAGCCCAATTGGAAGAGTTCCATCTTTTGACTCCATTAATGATCCACACGCCGTCATCTTTCACACCCGAAGTCTTCATTTCAAATAAATTTGTGCCAAAAGAGGGCTCTGTAAAGCCCATTGAACCAATGAACCTTCCTGCGGCCATTTTGGGAAGCAGTTCTCTTTTAAGTTTTTCATTTCCTGAACGAAAAATGGGGCCCATTCCATTTTCGGTGTGTAGGCAAATGACAGAAGCTAATGAAATATCGATTCCC
>PLSG01000363.1 GCA_003164155.1 Parachlamydiaceae bacterium
AAGATTGTGGAGAACTTTAGTGTATTGGAAATTCAAGCAAAAAAGTAACTATTCAGATACCCCTCCTTCGTCGGGGTATCTGAATGAAAAGCGAGATAGAGTAAAATTTTAATTCTCATTTACATGTTCGCTGTGATAACCTAGCTGGCATGAATTCAGAGCCAATATTTTCTTATCCAACTCTTTCTGGTGAAGTTTTCGATTCCTTACCCAAGTCGATTCGTTCTTATATCCGTTACCTTGAAACAACCATCCAGCAACAACAAATTCAAATCCAGCAACTACAAGTTCGCGTCCACGATTTAGAGGCTCGTCTTGCAAAAAACAGCTCCAATAGTAGCAAACCTCCCGGCAGCGATGGCTTGAAAAAAAAGCCAAAAAGCTTGCGAGGCAAATATTGCCCCCCAGAGGGGGTCTACAATGGTTACCCTAGCACATAGCCTTTACTAAGACGGAGCTCTTTCTTTAGTACCCCAAATCAGATTATAATACAATGCGCTATATGTTGTCATAGTCAACCTTTGTAGTACCCCTCTGGGGTACATCATTCCCTGTTGCGTCGCCGCATCTGCATGTCCCTGTGAGATCGTCCACTCTCAGCAGACTCGAGCCCTGTGACGAGATCCTTGGCAAAATGATCCACACCCTCTTTATGCTGCACGCTTATATTCCCAATGCCTTTTCGCATAATCAAGATTTTAGAATCTTTGTTTTGACATTTGTTTAGTTCTGATATATGTTGAATCCCAATCATGTGCATGAGAATAATTTGTGACACATAAGCATGTGAGGGCATTTATTTATTAAGATTCCGTAAAGGTTTATTTAGTGAATTACATATACTCTTAGGAGGGTTTCATGAGTTCTATTGGTCATTCTCCAGGTGGAACATTTAATTATGCTCCATTTCCGGGATCTTTTTCCTATCCTGTGCCAGAGCCTACTTTAGGTAGCTATGTTCCCGAGTATATAGAGCATTTTCCAGAAGCCCTGCATGTTCCCTATAATGCTCATCCTGCTCCTCTTCTCCACATGCTCCCCCCTTATCAAGATTATGGATATCCTGTTCCTATGGCAAGCGGCATTGATCCCCAAAACAGGGTTCATGAGAATGGGTGGAATTTTGTCGAAGAAATGCCACGTTATGAAGTTTTTCCTCCTGCCCATCCCCATTTTGGAGCTCCGACTTTTTTTCATCCCAGAACATATGCCTATCGCGATGTCGGATTTCCTACGGAACAGACTAGTTATTATTCAGAAAATCTATACCCACACATACCATATAGTGAAGGTCATGGGCCTGCAGAAGGCTATCCATCTTTTATTGGGCACCCAGCTGAACCTGAAGACCCTGAAATATATTCTAGACCAATATCACCGTTTGCCGATCAAACCGAGCTAGAAGCTATACCAGGTTATCAAATAGTCTTTAAAACTGTGCCCTGCAAATTTTACCAATTAGGTTTAGGCTCGTGTAAAAGCGGTGCAGATTGTACTTTTGTTCACACTATCGATGATTTAGGTAAAAAGGCATATAGGCCTATTAATGGCGTGAAGGAAGAATCTTCTAGTTTGTCTTCAACTCAACAGCAAGCTTCAAAAGTTAGCCGGCTGGGTATTCTCAGTCGCTCTCGATTATCACCCACTGCGGTCGCTTTTCAACCTGAATGCTCCTCAAATTCATCCCCAACACCTCTCCCATGTTCACCTGCAAACTGGAGCTTAAGCAGCACTCCGCTTCAAGAGCCCTTATCAACGTTAACTTCTGCTTCTAGGACGATTGAAGATTTTAGAAGGGATGATTTGGGAAAATCTAGGCGAGAAGCCACAGAAAAAGAGGCATTATGCATTTCAACGGCAGTGAGCAAACCGCTTATTTCTCCCCCTCCTACGCCTGTTTTTAGCCCAAAGACCACCTCGGGCTTGCCTTTACCTAAATCTTATAGAAATAATAATTGGTTGAATTTTTGCGTGAGATCGAAAAGCGCACAGCCCAGTACCCCAATTAGCCCGTCAGCTTCACTTAGCCCTTCGTCTCTCCATGCTAGTATAGGCGAATCAAGTGAGCCCAGCCGTTCAGGATCCTCTGTCGGTATTTCTTTGTCTTCTTCTACTTTAAGTATTAAATCGCCAGCAACTACTGCGCCCGCTTTAATAACTCCAAGTTGATAGTACCCTCTAATCCGCTAGGATGTGCTCAAGTTCAATCCTTTTAACTATGGAAGAGTGGTAGAAGTGTGTTCTTGAGCGCAGCTTAGTACGTCGTGCCACTGAAGTGATCTCAAAAAATTATTAAGTCGAGTTTAGAGCAAAGTAAAGCGCTCTGGATGTAACACAGAAGTGGGTTTAAAAGAAAGAATGCGGTTGAATTTTTGAACATTGGCAAGGGCATGGTGCCACGAGAGGGCTCAGAGGGATGTGTTCCCAGGGTTTCAATAGATAAAAAACGGCCTTATTCACCTGTACAGTGAAAACTTTCGGTCACAGAAACCCAGGAAAATTAAACACAAAGGCGGAGAGATGACTCTACATATTCCTGGCCTTGATCACTTTTTCGGTCATGCGAATCTAGGGCAATTTTAACGCAAAGAAACACACATAGACGCAAAGAACGCAAAGAGACTGGGGTCAGGCTTGCAATTTTCATTTTGAACGGCTTTTTGTGGTCATGGTCTTGTCAGTGTTCAAAACGCAAAATAACAAGCCAGACCCCAGTCTTTTTGGCGTTCTTGGCGTTTAATTTTCCTAAATTCACTGACCGAAAAGGTGAACAAGGCCTAAAAAACTTTCTAAGTTTCTCTTGACTGGGCCAAACCAATAGCGCGCTTCTATGAGGCCAAGCCTTCAATTTTGGGTCAGGACTTTGTCCTCAATGCTTGTAAAGGCGTTTTCGGCCCTATATTTTTGGCGCAACCGGCGATAATCGGATTCGGCATAGATCTGCCAAAATTCTGAAGGTGTATAATAGGAATGGCTGTAGAGCATCTTCTTGCCCCCCAGCTCTTTAGCGAGCTGTTCCATCAGTGCCGTTGAGCTGGGAGTGTCTAGACCCTTCTGGGGGATTCCATATACGCCTACATTAATCAAAGGTGACCCACCGGGTTTATAATGCGGTGAAAATATTTGGGGAGTTGTCGTGGAGGAAATAGGGCATAGCCATAAGGGCAAAATTCCTATCTTTTCCAGGGCATTTTCGACAAAATGCGCCGTGTTTTCTTGTGGAATATAAAAATCTTGCACGACGAAGGCTTTTTCCACCCAGTGCTCTGCACCAGCATGCAGCCAGGCATAGAGCCGATGGCTGGACAGCCAGCTTCCCACGCAAAAGCGAAATAAGCTTCCAGGATCTTTAGGCAAGCCAAATTGGTGGAAATTCAAAGGTCCCAGTATTTTCTGAGTCAACGTGCGGCAGCCCAGGCGCGCCTCAAGCAGATAGCGGCTTAACAGCGCTGCATGCTGGGCATAAGCCCCAATCCAAAAGGCGCCCTTGTCGTGTCGGAATAAGTAGTCAAGTAGATGCATTTTTTGTTCGCTGTCTTTATTATGGCGCGCTTGGGAATAGAACCACCCTTCCCACGGATAGGACATGTGCCATGCTGAAGGGCGACTTTGGGGAGCGGATAGATAGTTGCCTTCGATTACCACGCAGTGCTGCCGATTAAAAACGATCCCCTCCAAAAAATGGGGAGCAGTGCCTTCTCTAGCTTCCCGCAGTGTTTGGATCATAGCTATGGCCTTACCGACATTGTCAAAGTGGCGATAGCGCACACCCACCCAAGGGCTGGCTGGTTCGATTTTGAGTTCTATGCCGACGATGATTCCCAGCGATCCATATGACCCTGATAAGCCATAAAACAGATCGGCATGCTCTGTGGGTGTGGCGCGCAAAAGAGTGCCATCGCCTAAGAGCACTTCATAAGCTACGCAGATATCGCTAAACTGTCCCATGCGATGTGAGCTGCTTTCTAGCGCCGCTCCCATGATAGCGCCACCCACTGTGATCCCTTTAAATTCCGGTATCACCGGCACCATCATGCCTTGCTCTAGGGCAGCTTTGGCTAGTTGATACATGCTGACCCGCGGTTCTACAAATGCCAAGCGGCGTTGTGGGTCTATCCAGACAACTTGATCTAGTTTTTCCAAGGAGAGCTGTCTGCCTGGGTTTTTGTAGGTGGCGACTCGCATGGTATTGGATAGGTGGGTGGCATTGTGCAAGTTAATCCCCATGGAAGGGTGCGCGGATGTTCCCTTGGCGTCCGCCTTGAGTGCCCCGGCAGTGGTATTTCCTGGAGTTGATGTGCTTTGAGCCTTGAGGCGCAAAAAGGCTTGGCGGATCGATTCTACATCGGCATCATGCTGGGCCTTATTTTTCATACAAGCACCTTATCTTATAGAAATTCCCGTTTTAGTAGCTTCATATCCAATCCAAAAACTTCATTTTTATCAGAAATTTTCTTTTTTTCCAGTTTAAAGTCAATGATCAGCAATTGGGGTCGATTGGGGGAAGGGTGGAAGGTTCCTATTTCTACACCTTCGATCATGGCTAGAATTTTTTTGATGTCATTGGAATTGACTTCCACTGAATGCACTAAGCTTTCTGTGGTTTCTTGCACGCCGTCTAGCGATTGCACCGCGCCTTCTGAGAACATCAGCGTATTTCCGCTGGTGAGGTATTCCAAGCGCTTTCTGACTACAGTGTCTTCCACGAAATTGCGATGGGTGACTACTTTTTGCAGGCTTTCCAATTCAGGTTCTAAAAATGTCAGCGTTTCAAGATGTTTATCGATATAAAAGTGATCAGAGTCTCTATAGTGATTGCGCACCGCAGTATTTGTGGCTTGCTTTTTTTCGCGCAACAGCGCTTGTCGTTGTAGGCTCTGTAGATTATCTGCCAGCGCCTGCAGCTCGCTTTCAGAGGTTATAAAATACATGCCAACCCCTAGCAGAGGCAGCATTCCTAGAAAAAGCAGATAGATCAAGGCGCGTTTGACTTGCATATTTCAACCTCCCGAGCTCGTATAAACCGTTTTATCCTTTAAGAAAAAGGAGGTGCGGTATTTTCCCCGGCTAGCGCTCCATTTCACTTCTGCTTTGAGATCGACCAGGTCATTGGGAGTAATCAGCGCATCGTGAAATTCGCGGGCTTGACGCGGGGTGAGGCTGCTGAGTTCCAATTCGATTTTAACTTGGTATTTCTCTTGTTTTTTGCTCTTTTCAGGCCTTTTTACCATGTTATAGGCAAAGCTTTCCAGCTCTAGCAGGGCCTCGGAAATCTCCTCCCCTTCGCCGCTAATTTTTTTCCCCTTGATATTGGGATGAGTGGAAAGCCACGCCAAAACATCGCTTACGCGCGGTAAATTGGGCTGTAGAGGAAAGATATCCGGAGTGCTGCCGACCTCTTTTTGTAGAAAGAAGAGGCGGTTTTGCAGCTCTTCGCGGGTCAGATCTTCGAGAGGGATGAATGTCTGTGCGCCCGCCATGGAGCCCCCCCCCTTGCGCTGATATTCCCTTTCGAAATCGTCATATGTTTTGTGCATAGAAACCAGCATTTGGCCGTATTCGAGCTTGAGCAAATCCTCTTGGTGATCTAGCCATGCCCGCCCGCATAAAAAGGCTAGAAAAGCCACCAGTAGACACAAGCCAAAATAGGTGCCCACAGGCGCTGTCAGCCGTTTCCAGGGGTGAGGATAGGCAAAGTTTTTTTGG
>PLSG01000392.1 GCA_003164155.1 Parachlamydiaceae bacterium
ATAATAAAAGAGATGGAGAAGATCAAAACACGAAATTTGATTTTCTCGGCTACACTTTAAAAAAAAGGGAGGCCAAAAGCAAAACAGGAAAGCTGTTCTGCTCATTTTTGCCTGCAATAAGTGACAAGGCAATCAAGAAAATAAAAGAAACAATTAAGGAATTGGAAGTTCATTCGAGGACGGAGAGGGCATTATCGGATATAGCCGAATTATGCAACCCTATCATCAGGGGGTGGATGACCTATTACGGAAAATTCTATAAATCAGCACTAGACGAAGCACTAAAATGCATGGACGAAAGGCTCGAAAGATGGGCAGTTAAGAAATACAACAAATTTAAAGGTAGTATCAAAAGAGCAAGAGAATGGTTGCTTTCCATCAAAGAAAGAGACAAAACTCTATTTGCACATTGGTAGCGTCTTTAAAATTACAAATGGTCGAGCAATAAGAGCCGTATGAAGCGAGAGTGTCATGTACTGATCTGTGAAAGCCTAAGGGGGAGGTTCCCTTGGGCTACTCGACCGGAGGAACCGCCTGCATGCGGGGCTCCCCACTTTTCGGAAATTCGGGCACGGGCTCGGGNNTTGCAGCCGGCCGAAATTTCGACCGAAAAGGTGAATAAGGCCGGCATAGGCACGTTCACGAATTTTCGATTTCCTGCCCTGATCCGCCAGCTTCTTAGGGGATCTGACCAGTTACAGTTTGCACTCAAATTTTAACACCGGAGAGCTTGTTTTGTCACCAAACATAAGATTATAAATAAGTTGAGAGGGGTGAACTACACCCGTTGAGAGGTTGCGACAAAAATCGACTGGCGGGCTCATTCAGATTTTAGCTGCTTATTTGAGCATGTCCTAGCGGCAGGGGGGCTTTCAGGTGAAGCCCAGGAGTGCACAACCCGTTTTTCCTAACCTATTTGCACCTTTTCTCAATATAAAAATAAAGGGCGGGTCAGAATGTTTTTAAAGCATCGCTTTCGTTTTCGGCAATATCGATTTTTCTTAAAATTCCGGCTATTTCAAGTACATAGAGGACCATCGGACTCAAAGAGCATAAAACGAGACGTCCCGAAAGAGATGAAAGCTTTTTAGTCGTGGATATTAACATGCGCAATCCTAACGTACTGAGATAGCTGACTAAGGAGAAGTTTAGTAGGATATGGTGATGCCCCTTGTTGATGTAATCTTGAATCTGCTTTTCTACGGCCAACGAGGCGATGGTGTCTAGTTTGCCTTTCAGATGGAAAACTAGTACTCGGCCATTCATCGCCTCTTCAACTTTGATTATTCCGCTAACTTCTGCCATATTTTTCTCCGCTAATATAATCTAGAATTTACTCAAACCTTCGCTTTCAGAGGGAGCCATATCGATTCTATGGTCGATACCGGCTATTTCCAGCACATAAAGTACACTTGGGGACAACTCACAAAGCACAATATGCCCAGAGAGGGAAGCTATCTTCTTGGTAGTGGATATCAGCATGCGCAATCCAAGAGTGCTGAGATAGCTGACTTCAGCGAAGTTGAGCAGAATATGATGGTGCCCTTTATTGATGTAGTCTAAGATTTCTCTTTCGGCGGACAATGAAGTGATGGTGTCAAATTTGCCCTTTAGATGAAAAACCAACACGCTGCCATTGCGTTCTTCTGACACTTTGACCACCCCTCTAGCATCCACCATTACCCCCTTCTAATAATAATTTGCATTCTGGCATAACCTAGAATTATTGACAATTGAGAAGAAATAACAATTCACTGTTTCCTTAACGCGTCCAGGGAGTGAGTATTTCATGGCCCGTTTCGGTGATCAAAAGCATGTGTTCCCATTGGGCACTTGGTTTGCCATCCGCAGTGCGTGCCGTCCATTTGTCCAGCTCATCAATCACCCCTTGGCGCACGCCTGCATTAATCATTGGCTCTATGGTAAAGGTCATGCCAGCGACTAAGGGCAAGCGCATGGAATTGCGGTAGTGCGCAACTTGGGGATTTTCATGGAAATCGACCCCTACCCCATGCCCTACAAACTGGTTGACCACAGAGCATTTGAAGGATTTGGCATATGATTCAATGACTTCGCCTATATCCGACAAAAGGGCTCCTGGCTTGAGGATGGCAATGGAGCGCATCAGGCATTCATAAGCTACATCCACCACGAGTTGTCTCTCTGGCGTGGTTTTTCCAATCACGACCATGCGGCTGCAGTCCCCATAGAAGCCATTGAGGATACACGTCACATCGATATTGACAATGTCGCCTTCGATCAGCTTGGTCTGATCGGGTATACCGTGGCAGATGACCTCATTGATTGAGGTGCAGATGCTTTTGGGGAAAGGGGGTTCTCCGTAATGCAGGGGCGCGGCAATTGCTCCAGCTTCGCGGTGCAGTTTACTGGCATAGTCATTGAGCTCTTGTGTGGTAACGCCTGCTTTAGCTTTCGCACAAGTGGCATCGAGAATCTGCGCGGCTAAGTGGCCTGCTTGGCGTATGCCGGCAATTTCTCTTTCATCTTTGATCAGGATGTTGAAGTTTTTTAAGTACAGCGCTTTTACGCTCAATTCGGGCTTGGTTTTAGAACGTGTTTTTTCTTTAGAATTCTCTTCTGTAGGGGGGAGTAAAGGGAAATGGCATTTTTTCCATTTTTCGCCACTGCTGCACCAGCAGGGATCGTTGCGTCTGAGCATGCGTATACCTCTTGATAAGATGTCACTATTAATTCTACATGTAATTCTACATCTCCTGAGGAAATTTTGCAATGTCGACCCTTCAGGCTTAGGAAGACCATTTACACAAGTAGCCGTATATGAGCCAATAATGGGACTGAAAGTTCCTGGAATTATCACGACAGCTGCTAAAGGTGGTTTGTTTCACCCTAGTACACTGTCAAGGTAGAATTTTCGGATTT
>PLSG01000192.1 GCA_003164155.1 Parachlamydiaceae bacterium
GTCGGTCCGGTTGACTGATTATTTATGATCACATATTCATTAGTACCATCTGGTTGTATGATAACAGCGTTTTCACCCCCATCATATAGAAAAGTTTCATCGATAAATTCATCTTCTTCTGTCATAAAAATATAAGCCATTTTTGGGTCTATATTAAATTCTCGATATACAGGGTCGGACAGGTCAATCTGTCCAATGAATTTCATGGGAGTACCGGCCTCACGGCTTAGAGGCCATTGTGGGATTCCTAACCAGTCAGGTTGTCCTCCAAATTTTGTGCGCGATGTACTTCCGGAGGGTTTGATTCTTACAAAATCTTTTATCTTATTTACAGGCAGCATATTCATTTTCTTTTAGGTTTTATTTTTAAAAAAGCACTTGTTAAATGCTACTTTTGCATCTGCTCGATGAAGCGCAAACTGTTTACTACATAACCAGGCGTAGATACCAATCAACTCATTTGCAAAGAGCCAGTTTTTGTTCGATAGCCGCCAATTCCTTTTCAGTTTGCAAGCACATAGTGCGCTGCTTCTCGATAAACTGAGGAGGTGCCCTTTGAGTTAACTCAGGGTTGGCCAGCTGCTCGCGCAGCTTTTCCAAGGCCTTAGTAAGCTTTTCCTGTTCTTTTTTCAGGCGCACTTCCTCCTGCTTGACGAGCTCTAGGGGCAGAGGGATCATTATTTTTACCGAATCGAGCACTCCCACGCTGGCAAAGCCAATCTGCGGTTCTTGGGCATGCATTTCTATGCGCTGAATGGGAACTAAAGCCTGAATCAGACTGCCGTGCTCTCTCAATAAGGCATGGTAAGCATCTTCTTCGGCTACCACGAAATGGATATCAGTCGAAATATTGGGAGCAAGCTTCATTTCCCCGCGGATATTGCGAATGGTATAGACTGCCCGGCTGATGATCTCAAAAGTGCGCTCGATCGAGGGATCGGCATCACTTGCGCGCAGCACTGTCGGATAAGCCGCTATCAAGCACGCCTTGGTTTGCAAAGCCGTCACAGCTTCTGCAGTATAGGGGTCGACGCCTACGATATGCGACATATCTTCTGCCGCAAGCCGTTTTTTCAGCAGCTGGAAAATCTCTTCGGTGATAAACGGCGCCATGGGATGCATTAAGCGGATGGCTTGGCAAAGCACGATGCATAGCAGCTTCTGTTTATTCTTGCGCAGCTCTAAGGATCCCTGTTTGCCAAAAAGCACAGGCTTGACAATCTCCAGATAATAGGCACAAAACTCCTTCCAGAAAAAGTCATACGATANNTGATCGAAGGCATAGTTGCCCAGTTTGGCATTCACATTCTGGACGGTACGGGCTAGTACGGAAAGGATCCAACGATCTTCCAAAGATAAAAGACTTTCATCCAATCCACAGCTAAATTCGGCGGCAGAGAGAGGAGTTAAACCACGCAAAGCGTCGCCTTCTAAGTGCATGAATACAAAGCGCGCGCCATTCCAGAGCTTGTTGGCAAAATTCTTAAACTCTTCAATGCGCCGACGGTCTAAATCAATTTGATGCGACTGAGGAGAGCTCGCACCGANNAAGCGCAGCGCATCGGCGCCGAACTGGTCGATCAGTTCCAGCGGATCGATGATGTTGCCTTTGGATTTGGACATCTTCTCCCATTTCATATGCACATCTTTGGGCAGCGGTTTTCCCAAGTCATAATCAAGTCTTTCCTGATCATTGACATAGACAATCCCCCCTTGAGGGGCATCGCGCCAATAGGACTTGCCGTAGATCAAACCATGCAGGAATGTCTCGGGAAAGGGCACCTGACCCAGGGCATATTCGCCCATCAAGATCATGCGCGCCACCCAAAAGAACAAGATATCGTGTCCCGTGACCAGCACGGCATTGGGATAAAAAGTCTGCAATTCCGGGGTTTTCTCTGGCCAGCCCAGGGCGGCAAAGGGCCATAAGCCCGAAGAGAACCACGTATCGAGCACATCTTCGTCTTGCACCCACTCGTCAGGGTTCTTAGCTACAGCTTCGGGGATTGCCGCTTCCGCGCTGCAGAGCATGCGCCCTGGATCATCTTTATGATACCAAATGGGTATGCGATGCCCCCACCACAGCTGACGGCTGATGCACCAATCGCGCAAATTATCCACCCAGTGAAAGTAGACGCTTTCCCATTTTTTGGGGATGATTTTGACTCTGCCCTCTTGAACGGCCGATTTAAGCTTAACCGCAAAAGTCTGCATGCGCACAAACCATTGTTTGGAGAGGAATGGCTCGATAACAGCTTTAGAGCGATAGGAAAGGCCGATGCGCAGGGTATGCGGATCGATTTTCTCCACTAATCCTAGCGACTGCATCTTAGCCACGACCGCCAAACGCCCTTCCGCCATGCTCATCCCCTGGAAACTACCGACATTTTCATTGATTTTGCCATCGGGGGTCATCATAGTGATAAAAGGCAGGTTATGTCTCAAACCAATCTGATAGTCATTGGGGTCGTGTGCCGGGGTAATTTTGACCATGCCCGAACCAAAAGCTGGGTCCACATGATGGTCGGCGATGATGGGGATCTGGCGATTGGACAGCGGCAGGGCAATCATCTTGCCCACCAGGTGCGCATAACGGCTATCTCGCGGAGAAACAGCCACGGCTACGTCGCCCAACATAGTCTCTGGACGGGTGGTGGCGATCACGGCCCATCCGGAACCATCGGCCAATGGATATCTAAAATGCCAAAGCGAAGACTGTATCTCCTCATACTCCACTTCATCGTCTGCCAAAGCCGTTTGAGTGACTGGATCCCAGTTTACGAGATAATCTCCACGGTAGATCAGGTTTTCATCGAACATTTTCTTGAACATCGTGCGCACAGCTTGATTGTTGCCTTCATCCATGGTAAAGCGCTGCCTTTCCCAATCGCACGAACATCCCAGGCGCTTCATCTGGGCGACAATGCGCTGCTCGCTGTCTTCTTTCCACTTCCAGACGTGCTGCAAAAACTCTTCACGACCAAAATCCTTGCGCTTTTTACCTGTAGTTTTCATCAAATGCCGTTCGACAACGGTCTGTGTGGCAATGCCGGCATGGTCGGTTCCAGGCACCCATAAGACTTCATATCCGCACATCCTTTTCCAGCGGATCAAGATATCTTGCAGCGTATTCACCAAGGCGTGTCCCATATGCAAAACGCCCGTAACGTTGGGTGGCGGAATCACTATGCAGTAAGGGGGCTTTGTAGAACCCTCGGCCTGAGCATGAAAATAGGCGTTCTCTTCCCAAAAAGCATACCATTTGCTTTCTATGTCTTTGGCTACATATGCTTTAGGCAGCTCCGATGTGGCTGCGCTTAGATTTTCTTTGTTCGGATCTTCAGTCATCACAACCTCTCAATAAAGTTTAGACATGATAATACACGAAGCGCACAAATTGCACCAGATTCGTCTGCAATTGGCATAATGAGTAATCAAATGAGAAGGGGGTTTAGGTAGCTGGAAAGTTTACTGCTCATTCTATCCGCCCATCTTGTGGCGGTGGCCTGCGAAATTGCGCTTGGCCCAGATCTTGTGAAATACTCATTTTCGAAAGCAGAACTGATTTCTAAATCTTGCGAAATCACTTCTTTTTCT
>PLSG01000313.1 GCA_003164155.1 Parachlamydiaceae bacterium
CGAGGACTCGGGGCTGCGGTCACTCTGGGCTTTGTTCAGTCGCCCGAGGCGGGCTCCCGGAAATGAGCATTCCTCTTTCGTTTGAGCTAAAACGTGCTTTTTCAAATAAGATCTTCGAGGAGTTATGACACCTTCTTAAAAATGATTCTGTATACAATATAGTGGACCTCATTGCCTAGACAATGGGGTCCACTATAGTGAAAACTTTCGGTCACTGAATAGTACACGAAAAGCTGTGACTATAGTCATTCTAAATTCCAGTTATAAAAAAGATGGTTTATGATTTCCTTGCATGCTCCTCTCTCCTGTTCCTGGGTCCCACCAGATCCATCGCTTAGCGCTTTGCCGCCGGTGCCCACGGTCCTTGACCCACCAGCTCCTCCGCCGCACGCAGCGAGAAAAGAAGTGCCCTTTTGGGAATCCGCACAACGCGTCCGGTTTGAAGAAATTTGCAAAACACTAGTGAAGATTGAAGGAAAAAGCTCTTCGACGGCCTGGCTGAATCTCTCTATGCAAGAACTGTTGCAGTTCATCGGGCTAGCATTAACTTATCCAGCTGTTGGCCGGTTATACGGCTGTGAAAGGGCTAAAATCGAAGAAATACACCACCTGTTCCATGCCAAGCGCACCGAGACCTATGTCATAGATGCCGTTTTAGCGGGAGGCGCTGCTACGTATGTGGTGATTGGACAAAACTTTCCCTATAAAGACCTTGATTTGGTGATATATGTGCCCTCTTCCATTACCCGCGAATCATATGAATCCTCTTATAAGAACTTAGTTGCCAACTATGTGAGGATGAAGTTATGGGAGGTGTTAGCACAAGATTCTAGGGCGCAATACTGGCTTAGCTCTGCAGCTTCAATCCGCGCCGAATTCTTTAGCGATTTAATGCATTTTCCAGGGGGCTGGGGAGCCATGTGCGGCCTAAACGGAACGCGTGGTTTAAATGTTTCATTCGTCCATCGCCCTTCTCACTATTCTGTGGGAATAACTACTGGCTGGGTTATTGGCATGGGCGCAGGACTTATCAGCTGCACTGATGGCGTGAGCTTTTGCCAGGACGAACAGCAAATCATGCAAGCCTACCACATCACCCGCCGTCGTTTAAACCCCGTGCCCCATCCGCAAACCGTGCATAAGCTAGGGCTGCGTTTGCTGCATAGATCAACGCTGGGATTTCAAAATGATAAAAAAACCATTGCAATAGCGGTTGATCAGCTGCAAAAAACACCTCCCAAAACTCTAACCTCCATGTTCACCAAGCATCAAAGCAGCCATTATCCCTTAGCCAAACTAGCCTGGGTGGCCGAATTCATAACCGCACTTTCCTACGCCCCTGAAAATGCGGCCTACTGCTCGAACTTGGCAAAGGCCTGGTCCTTGCAATGTAGCCTTGTAGACGATAAGCTAGCCGTTGAGGTAGGTGCCCTGGGGACAAAACCGCATCTGACGGCTACGCTATTGACGCGTGTGAGATTGGCGGCATTCCTAGCCCTGGGGCAGCCAAAAGAGACAACCTCTCATTCCATCCAAGCCTATCGCTTCTTTTTTATGGATAAAGAAGATCCCTTGAGAGGTCAATTTGCCATTACCCATCCAGCTGGCACGCACTATTTTGAATTGCCTCATTGTGATCCGCTAGCTATAGCAGAAGAATACTTTGGAGAAAGCGGATCTTGGCAGGCGAAAGAGCTATTTGAGCATTTTGGCAGCTTTTTAAGAGCCTTGGGATTGAAAGATCTAGCGATTGAAGCGCGTTCTAAACCTCAAATGACCAGCCTATTTATTAAAGCTTTTGGCGCAGTTGAAATGCTTTTTTCCGAAGAGTACAGAAACCGTTTGTATGATTTTTTTTTAGATGGTTTTCTGAAATATCCCCTAGAACAGGATTTGACTGATCCGCCCCTGCTTTTTTTGCTCGATGCGCTGGCTCAGAAAGCCATCCCCGCCTTGGACGCTAAAGCAATTGATTGCATGCTGGCCTGTCAGAAAAAGCAGCCGAAGCTTTTAGAAGCAATGTGGAAGGCATTTGGCCGCCATCCCTGCATGGTGGAATTGCTGCAGCGCGTCGCGGCCAGCCATGAAATTGACACTAAGACGGCTTGCGATAGCTTGCGGCTGCTGGCCGCGGCCTTCCCTTTTCCCGAAGTTTGCGAGCTTCTGTCTTTGCGCAAGTCTATCGCGGCTTTAGTGAGTGCTCAAGTACAGCTAGGCTATACTGAAAGCTTCTTTCACACAGCGCTTGCTCTGCGTTCCATTTGTCTTGGAGGATACAAGCCTGAGCTGGCCGAGCTGCCCGGCATCATCATGCTGTGCGCTAAGCTGATTGCTTTAGCAGATACTCCTTCTACTCACTGTGAAGAGACTGTCGACAACTTTAGAGCTTGTGGATTAGTTTTGCTTTATAACTTGCCTGATATAGTCCCAAGCTTTGGCGAATACGTCCACTCTCAGACGGCTAATCATCTGCTGACAGAAATTGCCTTACTCGCCCTATCAGAGCAGTCTTTCAGCAGAGGCAGTCAAATCCCTTCGCTCCTCTATGCTTTGACTAGCGTGAGAAATCTTAAATGTGCAAAGGGCGAAAACGATCCCTATTTCAAGCTTATGCAAACGTGGGCAAATCGTGCAAATGAAATGACTCGCAGCCAGACGACTTTTAGCCTATTGCTGCTTACTCACAAGATCGCTCAGCCCCTTTTGGAAACCCCCCTCTTTA
>PLSG01000189.1 GCA_003164155.1 Parachlamydiaceae bacterium
GCGGAGAAGGAAGCCGCGGCAGCAGCAGAAGCGGCAGCAGCAGTAGCAGCAGCAGCAATAGCAGCAGCAGCAGCAGCAATAGGCATAGAGGCTCATATGGCAGTAGTAGTGATAGAAGAAGTAGTAGTGGAGGAGAAGGCGGCGGCGGTGGCCAGGCTGAAGGGCTCAAGGTCCATGCTCATGGCACCAAACGACCACGCGATGACAGTGACAATAATGAAACTGCTACGCCCAAAAAGGGGACTGCGGAAACGCGTAAAGTCAGAACCGAGAGCAAAATAAAAACTGCTTCTAGGGTTTTGCAACGCACGTTGAGCAAAGACCTTCCAGTGGAATTGCTTTTTCCCATTGATAATATTCCCTTGTTACCTGAAAACAGTGCTTTTGCCGCGCATCCGCTGCATAATATGATAGTGAGTGAAGAACCAACCGAGCGAGAATTCGACGATTTTGTATTAAAACTCAAAAACGCGGGCACTCTAAGGCAGATGCTCAATCGCTCCGTGGAGGGTTGGTCGCCTATTCAATTGAGCGTCAGCTGCGGAACTTCTGCGCAATTTTTGACCTTATTTAGGTTGGGGGCATCCTTAGATGTCGAGGTGCATGGTTGGAACCTGATGCAACTAGTGGCTTTATCTCCCCAAATGAATAGCTCCAAGCGCCTCCGCGATGTTATCTCTGCTTTAACCGGCAAAGGTGCGCAAGTGGATATGCCCAGAAATCTTATTCCCTTTCATATTGCGGCATATAATGGACACCGTTATACTCTGGAGGCTATGCATAATCATTTTATTGCTATAAGCACCAGGGAAACCCGCCGTCCGCAAGCCAGCCTTCTGGATAAATTGGATGGATCAGCCTTTGCAGCTATTCATTATGCGGCCATGTCGGACTCTAGCTATGATGTACTGGATTATTTAATAAATAAAAAAGCCAATGTTAACATTCATGGGCCACAATTAAAAACTCCGCTGCACTTTGCATGTGATCTAGGCCTCTCCAATTTCGTAGTCAGGTTAATGCATTCGCCGGGAATTGAGCTAAATTATACTGATAGTTCAGGAAATACCTGTGTAAACCTAGCTGAGCATCCCTCATCCATAATGGAATCTCTTCCTAAAGAATCTGAGGAAAGAACTGCTTTAATTAAGCTGCTTATTGAAGCTGGTGCTAAACCAGCCAAATGGAAAAAATGACATTGATGGATTTGAATAGGTTTATAACATACTATGATTTGCTCGCATTCCTCATCTTCTAGGATGCCTTTGGAATCCTCTTTTGCAGCTTGGCCGCCAGAGGAAGCCTTGCTTAACCCGCATGTTTTGCCACCCCCGCATACCGCTAGAAAAGAAATGCCCTTTTGGTCCTCAGAGCAACGCGTTCGATTTGAAGAGATCCGAAAAACGGTCGTGCGGATTGAAGGCAAAGGGGCCTCCATAGAAGCCGTGGATCTCTCTATGCTGGAATTGCTACAATTCATCGGGCTCGCGCTAACTTATCCGGCCCTGGGGGAGTTATGTGGCAGTGAATGGGCTAAAATAGAAGATATCTCTGGCCTATTTAAAGCAAACAGCACAATTGCTTATGACATAGATGCCGTTTTAGCGGGAGGCGCTGCCACACATGTGGTGATTGGGCAAGATTTTCCCTACAAAGATCTTGACTTAGTGGTATATGTGCCTTTTCCCATCACTTCGGCCCTTTATGAGTGCTATTTTAAAAACTTAGCAGCCAATTATCTGAGGATGAAGCTCTTTGAAGAGACGGGCCAAAGCCTTAAGTCTAAACACTTGCTTCACTCAGCCGCGGCAATCCGCTCTGAATATTTCAGCGACTTAATGCTTTTTCCAGGCAACTGGGGAGCCATGTGTGGCTTGCATGGACCTAAAGGCTTAAATATATCCTTTATCCACAACCCTCCGCACTATTCTGTGGGAGTAACTACTGGATGGATTATCGGCATGCATACTGGCCAGATGAGCTGCACAGATGGTTTAAGCTTTTGTCAAGATGAGCAGCAGATCATGCAGGCTTACCACATTACGCGTCGGCGTTTAAATCCCGTGCCCTATCCAGAGACAGTGCATAAGCTTGGACTGCGCTTGTTGCACCGCTCAACGCTTGGATTTCAAAACGATAAGCAGTGCATGGCCATTGGGGTAGAACAGCTTGAGAAAACCTCTAAAACAGCGTTAATGGGTATGCTCAGCAAGCATCAAAGCAGCCACTATCCGCAAGCTAAGCTCGCCTGGGTGGCGGAATTCATTACCGCACTTTCCTACGCTAGCGATAATGCAGCTTACTGCGCAAAACTGGCAGAGGCTTGGTCTTTGCAAGCCAGCCACATAGATGATAAGCTAGCCGTTGAGGTGCGTGCCTTGAATGCCAAGCCTAGCCTAGTTGCTGCCCTGTTGAGCCGCGTGAGGTTGGCGGCATTTACAGCGCTGGGACAGCCCAAGGAAATCGCCCCCAATTCCATTCAAGCCTACCGCTTCTCTTTTATGGACGAAGAGGACCCTTTAAGAAGTCAATTTAGCATTACCCATTCGGCTGGCACGCACTATTTTGAAGTGCCCCAGTGCGACCCAATGGCTATAGCAGAAGGATTCTTTGGAGAGGGGAGCGATGGGCAGGTAAAAGATCTCTTTGAGTACTTTGGCAGCTTTTTAAGTGCTTTGGGATTGAAAGATCTATCCATGGAAAAACGGTCTAAACCCCAAATAGTTGAGTTGTTTTTTCATGCTTTTGGCACAGTGGAAAGACATTTTCCCGAGAGCTATAGAAATCGCTTTTATAATTATTTATTTGCTCAAAACGATTCCTTTGAAAATGGGCGCCTAGCTGTGGCTTGGTTGAATGCCTCCCGCGTAGATGCTCTGGCCGCTAAAAGTGAACTTGTGACAGAACGCCCTTCAAAAGAGAGGATTTCAGCGATCTTGGGGATCTTTGTGGCGGGAATCCAAGGCGCGCATTTGGCTAGGCCTGCATTGAGCCCAAAGAGCCGTGAAATAGCTCTTTATGCCTTTGCCTTTTTGGCCTATGCCGGCACATCTGAACAGCACTTATGCACGGCTTATGCTTATTTAGATATCCTCTTGCTGGGATCTCTAGAAAAAGATTTGATCGACGAACCCTTGCTTTTTCTTTTGAAAAGCACCGCCCAAAAAATCATTCCGGCGATGGACGTGAGAGTAATTGACTGCATGCTGGCTTGTCAAAAACGGCATCCTAGGCTTTTAGATGCAATTTGGAAGGATTTTGGGCGTCATCCCTGCATGGTGGAGCTGCTGCAGCGCGTAGCGGCAAATCACGCAATGTACCCCAAGACAGCTTGCGATAGCCTGCAGCTGCTGGCCGCCCAATTCTCGTTCCCTGAAGTGTGCGATTTATTGTCTTTGCGCAAGTCCACTGCCGCTTTAGTGAGGGCGCAAGCAGAGCATAGCTATGATCAAAGTTTTTTTCATACAGCCTCGGCGCTGCATGCCATTTGCTTGCGAGGATATAGACCGGAATTTGCAGAATTGCCCGGCATTGTTAAGATGTGCACCAAGTTGATAGCATTGACCGATGCGGCTTTTGTGGGACATTGTGGATTATCTGCCAGTCACTTTAGAGCTTGCGGTTTAGTATTGCTATATAATTTGCCAGATATTGTCCCCGCGCTTGTTGAACACATTCATTCCATGGCGAGTAACTCTTTATTGACCGAAATAGCCCTTATTGTCACTAAGGCCTCCCACAGCGGCACGCAAATCCCCGCGCTGCTATATGCCTTGACATGTCTCAGGGAACTGCAGTTTGGAAAGGGTAAAGTCGACCCTTGTTTGGAGCTCATACAGACGTGGGCAGGCCATGACACAAAAATGAGCCCAAGTCAGCGGGTATTCAACTTATTCCAGCTTACCAAGAAAATAGCGCCACGGCTTTTAGCAACCCCGCTTTTTAAAGATTTAGCCGCGCAAAGGGGTAAAGAGCTCGATTTGCCAACATTGCTACTGCAAACTAAGCTTGCTAAAGATGAGTTAGTTGAACAGGTGCTAATCCAGCCTCAATTGATGGAAGCTATTACCGATCTAGTTCACTCCGCTCTTTTTTTAGAGCACCATGCTGCATGTGCAGCGATGCCTGCCCAGTTGACCTGCCGAAAGGGGACGGAGACCTATCAGCTTTTGGCTCCCTCTCTTTCGCTTGAACAACTGGCGATGCGTACATGGCAAAGTTGGCGGACGTTACAGCCGCACGCACAGCTTGTCCAAGACATCTTCTCAACTTTGCATATTACCCGTTTTGCATATAGCCCTTCCGGAAAGAAAACGTTAGCTTGCCTGTGGATGACTTGCTTTCAACGCACCCCCTTCCGGTTTCAAAATTTTGAAACTTTTTTCAAGTCCTGGCAAAAAGAGGCTGACTGGACTGCGCATGATCTCGAAAAATGCTATGCTAAAATGTCTTTGAAAGTATTGATTGATAGGCTGCCTCAAAAATCAGCCTTGGGAATAAAATTGCGTGTCATTCTTTTCCGGATGAACCAGTTGTTTAGTCTTGCCAAAGAAGTCCCCTCTAATTTGGCATATGCGCGACAAATTCACGCGAATTTCACGGCGGCTGTCTCTTTGATGGCTAAAGATGGTCACACGGCATATAAAGCTAAACTCAGCCGGGCACTTCTTGGCATACTGCCACAAATCATGCAAAATTGCTCTGGGGCAGTTTTTTGCGAACTATTTCAACTCTTTCAATCCCTGCTTGGTCAAAATGCGACGCAAGGTCCGATCTTCGTGTTGCAGCAAAATGTGGCAACTCACTTTATAAAGGTACTTGAAGTGGCCCAGATGTCTTTAACCGTGGAGATCTTGTGCCAACTTTATAAGCAATGGAAGGGCATGGCCAAGAAACTTGCTTTAGAAGCTAAAGCCTATGCCAGATTGCAGGAGATTTTATTGCGCCGCATTTTGGGCGAAATAAAGCTGAAAAAAGCTCACGGAAATGGGCAAGATGCTTGGCTTTACTTTAAGTATCTAGAGCCTATGGTGACTACTCCTCACTTTGGGGCGCTAAAAGGGGAGATAGGCGATGCTTTCAGCAAATTATTTGAAAACCAGCCGCTGGAAAAGCAATGGACCTGCGCCCCTAAAAAAGTGCTGGAAAGTGTGGCGGTGATAGCTTTGAAGCTTTTTCCGGAGCTAGCGCCTAGTCGTATAAGCCCCCAGATGCAAAGCGTGGCAGAGGCTTTAATTTCGCATGCGGAGATCTCTTTAGGCAGCTCGCTTGCGCTAATAGTTGACCCGGAAACGCCGCAGCTTGCTCCATTTTTGCTCAGGTGCATCGCCCACAACTTGTCTTGTACAGCGTGGGAGAGTTCGCGTCCATCGTTGCTCGCTTTGGCTCGCAAGTTTTGTGCTATTGAAAGCGAGCAAAAATACGCTTCACACAAGCCGCAGCACTTGGAAACTATATTGATGGGGGACTTTTCAAAACGCGCGCGCATGGCGTTTGATTTTGTGCGGTTTTTGTCAGATTATTCCTTGGAGCTCAACGAAGAAGCCTTGGTTTTGCTTGAAAGCGCTTTGGATGAATACTTGGATGAGAGCCGGCATGGCTTGATCGGCCGCTTAATTGATACAGAGATTCCGTCGCGGATTGAGGCTGCTTTCAAAATGTGGCTGAATCTAAAACCTTCTACTCACGATCTATATCTGAGCAATGCGAACAAATTTTTAACTTTTTTCTCATCGGGCGGACGTGCACAAGAAAGGCTTAGCCAAGTCGTCACAGGCTTCTTCAACCTGCTGGAAATACAGCAAAAGGAAATTAGCGCTTGGCCTACTCTGCGCAAACAACAAGCCTTTGAAAAACTTTCGCATAGTTTGGCTAATCTCACTGATTCGCGCCATCTTTCCTTAATAAAGAAGGTGTGGGAGCACATGGAAACATGCAGTATTTTACATACGGAAAGCCCCACTCCTTTGAACCTACTTTGCGCTGAGGTCTCTAAGAAAAGGATCCCTATTGGCACATACATAGCAGTGAGGCGTTTGCTGCATGCCCAAGTATGGAATAAGGATATTGGACGGCTTTACTTTGAATTGGCCATGCACAGTTTGGCCGATCCATCTGAAATGATCGGGATTTTATTGGGACCTATT
>PLSG01000058.1 GCA_003164155.1 Parachlamydiaceae bacterium
CCTGATCCGCCAGTTCCTCAGGGGGATGTGAATAGTTACAAAAATAAAGGTATGGCAATGAAAATTGTCTTTTTTGGCACTCCTGATTTTGCGGCGGATATCTTTTTGCAGCTTCTCGACCGAGGCGTCGAAATAGCCGCCGTGGTGACTAAGCCGGATAAAGTCAAGGGGCGCTCCGGCACGCCTTCGCCCCCTCCTTTAAAAGTAGCCGCTTTGCAGCGCGCTCCTCAGATCCCCATCTACCAGCCCGAACTTGCTTCGGCTCCAGAATTTGCCGCTAGCTTAGCGCAGCACCAAGCCGATTTGTTTATTGTAGTGGCCTATGGCGAAATCATCAAACAACATCTCTTGGATATGCCAAAGCTGGGCTGTATTAATGTGCATGGCAGCCTGCTGCCCAAATACCGCGGGGCCGCGCCCATTCAGCGCTGTTTGATCGAAGGGGAAAGTCAGACCGGTGTGACCATCATGCACATGGTGCGAAAAATGGATGCAGGAGATATCATCGAGCTGGCTAAAATGGACATTCCACCCGATATGACCGCTGCCGAATTAGAACCAGCTTTGCGCCTGCTAGGCGCTGCAGCGCTGTTAGAAGTGATCGCAGAATTCGAAAGGGGAGTCATCCGGCACATTCCCCAAGATGCCTCACAAGTGACCTATGCGGCCAAAATTGAGCAAGCCGATGGCGAGATCTTGTGGGACAGGGCAGCTCGGCAGTTGCACAATCTCATGCGGGGAGTAACGCCGCATCCGGGAGCTTGGTGCACAGTTTTGCTGCATGGTCAAGTGAAGCGCCTTAAACTCTTTGGCAGCCATTTTGTAGCGGGAGTTTCAGGGAAACCTGGGCAAATCATGGGTTATGATGCGCAAGGCATGCTCGTCGCCTGTGGCAGCGATGGATTGCGCATTGCCGAGGTGCAGCCAGAGGGAAAAAGGAAAATGACCGCTCAGGAGTTTATCCTGGGCTATGCCGTCAGGCATTTGACCAAACCACTCTGAGTGTTTGACATAGACAAAAATAGAGTATTTTGCAAAAATGATTGCTTTGCGAATAAATTATGTAGTAGATGGCACTTTTAGAAAATCTAACTGAAATTTGCAAGCATGGCGTAAATAATAATTTAGGTGCGCCCTTTTTTTGAGAAAAATTAGTTTTAAGTGCGTTATTTAAGCTAAACTCGATCGAAATTGTACAGAATCGAGCTGAAGACTTCAAAAAGATCGGCGAAACCGTATATAAAGGAGAAAGCATTATGGGTTATTCCGCGACATCTGCCCCCGGCAGCATTCAGGGGCTACAAGAAAGTTTGTCTGCGTCTTTTAAGAGAGCGCAATCCAAAGTAGCGCAGACCTTATACCGCATAGCGGATTCGACCGACCAATCCCAGAAAGTGATGAGCATTGTGCAAGGCGTGTTTAAATTGATGGAAAATTTGAGCAGCGCGGCTGTTAAATTGGGCAAAGATATTGGCAAAGTCAGCGATTTATTGGATGCTGTGTCGATTATCGGAGACGTCCGCTGGTTGCGCAGCGTTAAAGGCGCTGCCGAGCGCGCTAACGCCTCTATTGCCTATCTATTGGGAAAAGCTGCCATGATTACCGTGGATGTCTTCGTGGCCGTCAATTACCTGGCTGAGGTAGGGCTAGTCAATTTGGAAAAGGCCGCCGATGCGGTAGGCAAGCTGAGTATATTTGGCAAAACCCTTCCTAAATTAGCCTTCGACGTTACAGTCACTAGCCTTGTCTTGGTCGGTTATGTGGGATTTGCTTTCGACGGTGCTCAGAAAATTTATAACGGCGATCGTTCCGGCAAAACCTTGAGAAGCTTAGGCTTGAATGCCTTGAAAATCACAGGCAAAGTAGGCACCTTGTTGGTTCCTCAATGCATTGTGCCACTGACAGTGTTGTCGATTGTNNCTACTTCAGCGAATAGCCAGCTTAACTTAATAATCACTAATAAAGGAGATCAGTACCTCATGACTATCAATAAAGCAATTACTTCGCAAACTGGCGCCACGCAAACCGGCGACCAAACATTCATTGGAAAAGGCCTTCAGGAAAGCAAGCTGTTTGCCGGCCATGTGTATACATTCATAGTTAGCAGTGTGGACAACACATTTTGGGCGTTGGACATCTTGTTCGCCTCGACCGTGGCCAATTTGAGTTTAGCTTTGAAATCTACATTTGCGTATGTATCGGCCATAAAAGTGTATGAGCAACTCCACAACGGCGTGAAAAATGACGTGGTGGAAAACGTTTTGGGAAATCTGAAGGTTTCTTTCAATTTCCTAGATGTCGCGAAATTCTTCAAAGCCCTCAATGGACTGACCGAAGTCGATCCTACCACGGGTAATCTCAAAGCCTTTCAAAACAATCGTTGCAAAATTGCCAGTACGCTCTGCGGGGCTGCTTCCGATACAGCCGCAGCGCTTTGTGTTGTGGGCAATTATGCGAATTTAGAAAGTGCGGCTAATGCCATCGGCAATGTAAGATGCTGCAGATTCTTGTTTGATGCCGGGCTTTCAAAAATAAAAGACTGCACAGGCGTGTTCTCTGCGGTATTTGGGTTGATCGACACGGGAAATGAGATTGTCAAATTGTGGAATGCTCAAAGAAGCACTTCGCCAGATGCCACTAAGCAGTGGTTTGCCGTGGCGGGAAGCGTCGGTAAGATTGGCTTGACCGTATTCAAGACAGCCGCTATGACCTATGGTTATGCGTCGGCAGGCGTGATTTTTAGCACGCTGGCCATTGCAGATCTGCTGATGGGCAAATCCGCCGATGAGTTGCAAAAGCAGCGCAAAG
>PLSG01000480.1 GCA_003164155.1 Parachlamydiaceae bacterium
TTGCGCCGCTTAATATTTTTTTATTCACCAACCAATTCATAAACCTTATCAACCACATTTCCGACTGTGCGCACTTCTTTAAAGTCCGCCGGCGCAATTTTTTTCTGAGTTAATTCTTGCAGTTTGACTATTAAGTCAACGGCATCAATGCTATCCAAATCCAATTCAGTATAGAGATTGGCCTCCAGAGTAATTTTCGATGGGGGAATTTCGAAATACTCTTCCAGATATTCAGTTAATTTAGCCATAATTTCATCTCTTGTCATTTTGCCCTCCAAACTTGTTGCCGATGAAGTCTGCGATGGTTCGAACAGAAAAGAAATGCTGCTTGATATCTTCTATTTCCGAATCGATCTTTATGTTGTATTTTTTCTGCAATGCGATCCCCAGCTCAAGAGCATCGATAGAATCAAGACCTAGCCCTTCACCAAACAAGGCTTCCGCGCTCTTTATGTCAGCGATCTGCACATCTTCAATCTGCAAACAATCGATAATCAGTTGTTTTATTTCATCTTCCATTTTTTATTACCTTTTATGCGTTTCGAGGATAATAGTAACAGGTCAGATCCCCCTGGAGGAACCGAGAGGGATCTGACCTGAAATTTCTAGATNNTTTCTAGATAACGAACGCGAGCCTATAAGCTTTTGCACTTTACGGATTAGGAAAGTTAGCTTTTATACGACATTTTGTCAGATCCCACACGGTTCCTCCGGGGGGATCTGACCAGTTACGATAATACAGTTGAATATCGCGCATGAAAGCCCTCACACGGATCGAACGAGGGGAATCACCACAGTAATTTCTATGCGAAAACAAGGGGCCTACCTCCAGGGAAAATTCCGCACGTTTGGGCGGTATTTCATACCACTTCACATTCTTAATCAGCCACACCGAATTGCAGATTAGCGTCAAAGCTTGGACGTCGGCTTCGGCACATAAAGCTAAATTGGCAACCCCTCTATGCAATTTCATGGGCTGACCTGGAACCGATCTCGTTCCTTCAGGGAATATGACTAAGTTCTCGCCGCGGGCCAACATCTCTTTGCATTGCTGCAAAAAAAACTGAGGTTCAGTATCATTGCGGATAAATCCGGCGGCGCGGACAACAATCCCTACAAATGGATTTCTCCAAAGTTTATTATTTACCACACATTGGATGTTCTTTAGGCGCGACATAATGATGACCACATCCAGCAGGCTAGGATGATTACAAATCACAAGTTTGCTCTGCATGCCCTGTAAATGCTCAAATCCTTTAGTTTTAATTTTTACAACGCCTAATAACTCAATTACTGATAAATACAGTCTGAAAGCATAAGAGATTGCTGATCTCACGCGATCTGAACGGCGACGTTTGTCTTTCGTAAAAAGAATAATTAAAGGAAAAAGCGTTAGGCCCATCACGATACTGCCACCGCCAAATAAGCTAAACCCTAAGGCAGTTGCAAACAATCTCCAGTAGAAATTAAGCCTGTTAAAAGGTGCGCGCAAAAAGTATTTCTCCTCCGCCAACCGGCACAGTAAATTTTTTTTCATTATTTTTAAAAAAACACAGTAATTTATTTATACTAAAACTGTTTACTGCAACGTCATTCGATGCCATGGCATTCTTTACTATGCTATATTCTACTAGCACTGTGCCTTCAGTGTCATTGCTGAGAACCATGGCAAAGCACTCAACTTGGCCATCATCATTGATTCTATCGGAGAGTTCATCTGTCACAATATAGTCGTAATAGATATAACCAACCGATCCTCCCTTTTCTTTAAGCAATGCCACAGATTCCAATAACCCAGCTTCAAAACTGTTAGGGCCGGCAGCCAAAGCGCTATGAGTATGTTTATTGCCTGTAGCTATTGAAAAAACACCAATAATAGCATTATGCACAGACATGCTAAAATCAGTGGGCGATAGCATTTCCTCTTGAACTAGGTTGGACAACAAATTAAGTCTGCGACCTATATCGCCGTGTCGGCACGAAACAACCCAGGGAATTAATTTGCTATTCAAACCTTTTGTGCAAGTGTTAAGCACCTGCAAGGTTTGACGTCCTAGTGAGGACAACCTTCTGCGCATCGACAGAGGGAGATCATCCGGTGGCTGGCCATCAATCGGCCAAGAACCAAAGGTTGCATTGACCAACCAACCACAATTAATTATTTTCATGCGATCACAACCTCTTAATAATCATTAAATGATACACTAAAATTAAATAGATTGTCAATACAGATATGTGTATAATTAAATCATGTACTTATCAATATTTAAAATTAACACACCTGAAATGAAAGATCTTTTAAGATCTTATGTCAATGCATTTGATTGTTCCAACTTGTCATTGGCACGACATCCACAAACCACGCGCCGAGCCTGCGCACTGGCCTTGGCTAGAGACCTGCTGATTAAAAACAAGATCTTATCTGCTGAAAGTACCAAACAAACTACCATCCAACATTACGCATCGGGAATGCCATACCTTAAGATTCCTACGGAAAACAATGCGCAGCCGCGAACGCGTCCGCTAGCGCTCCAGATCAGCAACAGTCACTCCGGAGCATGGATCGCATGCCTAATTTCAGAAGCTGAATATCCGGCAGGGATAGACTTAGAAGATCTGAGTATTAAAAGAAGCTATCTAAAACTGGCAGAACATTATTTTTCCGTTTCTGAAATAGAATATGTCAAACGACATGGCCCAGAAGCCTTTTACAAGCTATGGACAGCCAAGGAAGCTATCGCCAAGCTGCAAGGCAAAGGCTTGGCCGAGGCTTTGAAAATTCAACTAGATCCAGTCTCGCTCGATAGCATTATGGTGTGCACTGAAAGCTGCCACTATCGACTAGAGCGACAAATCACGCAAGATTACATCTACACTATAGCCAGGAAATATCCAGCGACAGAACAGCCCAAATAAAATTCTAAATAGGTTCTCACGTACGAGGCGATGTGGTTTAAGACCTTATTCACCTTTATAGCGAAAACTTTCGATCAATGAATAGCCGTCTTCCCTATCCCTTCCGTCTTCTTATATCCTTCTCATCTTTAAAATTTTACAGGATAGGAAGGATATAAAAAGATGAGAAGGATCGGAAAGATGGCTACTCATGGGCCCACATTTTTCCCTGTGATGATGAACGCAGATATGCTAAAATTTTGAACATTGTAGTGAATTAAATGGATACATAAAATTTCAGCATAGAGATAAAAAATGAAAGCCATTCTAATTGGTGCCACAGGCCTGGTAGGTACAGAAATTGCCAAAATCCTTCTAGACGATCAGCGCTTTTCTGAAGTGCGCATTTTGGCGAGGCGTTCATCTGGATTATCCCATCCTAAACTTCAAGAAATGCTGATCGATTTCGATAAACCTTTATCCTGGGCCGCGGATATTGTGGGAGATGTATTATTTTCCGCCCTGGGAACGACCCTGAAACAGGCTGGATCGAAGGCTGTTCAATATCACGTAGACCATGATTATCAATTTGAAATCGCCAAAGCGGCCAAAGCCAATGGAGTCCAACGCTGCATTTTAGTTTCTAGTAAAGGTGCAAATAGTCGTTCGCCATTTTTCTATATGCGCATGAAGGGAGAAATCGAAAATCATGTGGCGCAGCTGGGCTTTGAGGCGGCTTATTTTGTGCGACCAGGGCCATTAGATGGAAGAAAATCACCTACACTGAGTGAAAAACTAATGCTGTATGGATTAAACGCACTGCCCAAGTTCCAAGGAGGTGAAAGCTACTGGCCGATCCAAGGCAAGGATGTCGCTCGGGTATGCGTGGAATGTGCTTTTGATGCGCGCAGTGGCACTCTCATATTAGAGCCAAAGGAGATTTTCTCGCGCTTAAATACATATCATAAAGAGCATTCCCATCGCAGCGCACTTTAAAAATTTAAGCACAAAGAAACACACAAAGGCACAAAGCACACAAAGAAGATGCAGGAAAAAAGTTTACAGACTCAATTTATGCTCGCTATTATTGCTAACATAAATCTTGGAAATAATCGCACTATGGAAAAATACCAAAATCTCGATGGAAATTCGGGCATAACTGAATACGAAATCGGATCCGATTCAATTAAAGTTTTGTTCCATGACAATAGCCTCTATCTCTATAATTACTCTAGCACTGGTCGAAAGAACATCGAAGAAATGAAAAAATTGGCAATTTATGGAAAAGGGTTAAATAAGATTCATTAATAAGCAGATAGGAAAGCGATTTAAAAAAAAATTGGGCTAGTACGTTGTTAAGGGTAACCATTGTAGCCCCCTTCTGGGGCATAGGCATCAACCTAAAAGCATCGTTAAAAAGCGATCCCACAAACCGCTAAGGAGATTTTATTGAGGGAAAAAGTATTCTAGTATCCATA
This sequence comes from Parachlamydiaceae bacterium, assembly GCA_003164155.1. Classification (GTDB taxonomy): domain Bacteria; phylum Chlamydiota; class Chlamydiia; order Chlamydiales; family Parachlamydiaceae; genus BOG-1457. The sequence continues at coordinate 4,374 of PLSG01000480.1, forward strand.
AAGAAGGAGTTCATTTCCGGGAGCCCGCCTCGGGCGACTCATCGAAGCCCACAGTGACCGCAGCCCCGAGTCCTCGAGGGGTGTAGGGAACTGTGGGTCAGCTAAAAATGTTCTTAGAGTCCGGTAGGACGACTGAAAAAATGCGACGCATTCACTGTGTAGGCCTTATGATTATTTTTCAGATCTATCCAAAAAATAGTTTCTCCGAGAATAGAGCAAGGTTTAGCTTATAAC
>PLSG01000414.1 GCA_003164155.1 Parachlamydiaceae bacterium
CAATCACTAAAGCAATCAAGGATGGGGGCAAGTAGTGATTTGGCAGGCTTTTTACTAGACGAAGATCAGAGCTTAGCTTGGGCGTCCTACTAAATAGAATGACCGCTATACTTCTCTCAAAAGTGCATTTTAATCACAGCGCTAACGCTATGCCCGGATAATTGATCTGCCAGGAGAGCTGAAGATTGCCCCTTCTTTGATTTGCGTCTTCTCTATCCAAGCCTTTTGTGTAGAGACGGGGGCAGATGTCTTTGTCTTTAGCGTAAGCTAAGTAAACCACCTGCGCGGTGTCAGATGTTTTAGATTGCAATAGGGTGGGCTCTGCGCCCTTATCGTTAAATAGAACACGCTCTAAGTCCAGGCTGACCTATTCTGAGCGCCTGAAAGCCCCAAAGAAAGCCACGGTCAATATGGGCTCCTCTAATTTTGAGCAAGCCTCCTTTAAGTTTAACATGTGGTTCTACATTTCGAGTCGCGGAGCCAAGGTAAATAATTTACTGGATGGATAAGGAGTCTTTGGTAGATTGCGAGTAATCTTCTCTGGATAATTGATGTGGTGCCTTTAACTGATATTAAGCATTTTCCCAACCTTACCAGCTTAGGTAAATTTCACGTAGCACTCCCTAAAGTGGGAAAATATTTCTTTATCCGTAGAGACTTTTGTGATACGTTAAAAAAAAATTTCACTTCTGTAAAAATCATTCATTGGAAGCACAAGCGATGGCCAAAAAGAAGGGCGCGGGAAAAAAACATCCTTCAGTCTCCCAGTCACTACCTATTGACAGGCTCAAATTAATCGCCCACGATCTCTTGGTAACGGTTGAACAAAACAATTCAGTCGATTGGAGTTTGAAGGAAAATGCTTGCGCTCGCACGAAGGTCGCTCTCAAGCGAATTTTACGAAAGCACATGTGTACACTAGAAGCATTGACAATATACTAGATGCTATCCTCCGGCAAGCTGAAGTCTGTAAATAAATAAGTTTAGTTGATTTCATTATATCACAGGAGGTATGATCCTATGCCTAAAAAAGTGAGGTCCAAGATGGACAAAAGCAAGGCTGTTTCCGTGCTCGATGTCGCAGCATATATTCTAGAGAAACAGCCAAAAAACCAGCCAATTACCGCATGGAAGCTACAAAAGTTGGTCTATTACTGTCAAGCATGGTCTCTTGTATGGGATGAGCAAGTTTTGTTCAAAGAAAAAATTATTGCTTGGGCAAACGGACCGGTTATAAAAGAGCTCTATGAACAACATAGAGGCCAATTTACTGTGGTAAAACTTCAAAATGGAATAGTCGATCATCTCACTTCAAATCAAAAAGACACAATCGATCATGTCGTGATGGCATATGGTGAAAAAACTGCGCAATGGCTAAGCGATTTGACTCATATTGAGTTTCCTTGGATAGAAGCAAGAGAAGCCCTTAGTCCAGGTGAAAGAGGTAAAATTGAAATCAAATTGGCTACCATGCATGAGTACTACAGCAGCATTGGTGTCGAACATCAAATTAACAGCTAAAATCATTTAACCTTCTCAACACTTATCACTAATGTCCAAAAAGAACGCTAAGCAGGACTTCAAGATACCTAGGATTGTCTCAGCTCCATTGGGCGACAAAAAGCCTCGCGTTGCCGTTTTCCCCAACGAACAGTGCTTGCCGGAGTTTAGAGCAGATCAAATGGATATGGATGGTCCATGGGGCTGGTCGAGATTTGATGTAATACATTTTCAAGAAATACTAATCAAAATTTTTGAATGCCAAAAAATAACTTGGCAGATTCTTTATCAAAAAAAGTCTCATCTAGTTGATATTGCTAAACTTATTCCTGAAGCTCAAAAGCGATTACGAATAATAGGTAAAGACGACCTTGATCAGCTCTACTCATTACGAATATCAGGGAAAAAGCGAATATGGGGCATTAAAGAAGGTAATCTTTTATGGCTTCTATGGTGGGATCCTGAGCACGCTGTTTGCGAAAGTATTGGCGCCAACAATTAATTGTTTTTTCACGCGATGCTCACCTTTTTTCAGTAATTTGTATTTAAATTTTCAGTCTATTTTTATTTCAGATTGCGATGTACTGGCGGTACATTTACTTGCATATTGCACCATCAACGCCCTTGTAATTCATATGCTCGAAATACCATTCTCGCCTGCTTTCATTAAATCCCTACTTAATCTCGCCGATATCGGCTAGGGAGCTTTCACTCGCCTATCAATCTCTTTGTAATCAATCTCCGTTGGACTCTTTTTTCTTTGTGTGGCTACGGAATAGATCCATTTGCTCAGGGATAGGGTAGGGGATGTTGTATAGCTCTGCGCAGATCTCCTGTACAGTCTACTAGAGAAAAGCGACCGATTGGCGTTTCTGAGGCACTCCGTAAAACTATAGAGCGCGCTTACCCGATCCCACCTACCAAATGGATATGTTTAGAAGTCCTAAGAAGAAAAAGGAGCTCAACTTGATAAATCTTGAGGAGATAGATAGGCGAGTGGAAGCTGCCCTGGCTGATATCGGCGAGATTAAGCCTCGGTTTGACGAAAACCGGCGGGAATGGTACTTCGAGCACATGAATTACAAGGGTGTTGAGGCTTTCAGCTAAACAAGTGCCGTGGCATGTGCAAAGAAATATCTGGAACTTCTGAGAGAGCTATTCATTAAAGAGGCCAAGAAAGGATAAGTCGTGCGAAAAGGGATCTAACACCCAAAGCAATCTGCATCCAAAATGAGGCGCATTCTAAAATTCATTGCGTTGACCTATGCCACATATATGAAAAATAAATTTATAAACGTACCGAGTAACAACAAGGAAATTGAATATGTTATTATCGTATATCCTGTTTGCTGAATTTTTAGACAATCTATCCAAGGTTGGTGGATTTCTTACTGGTATCGCTTCTATTTTTGCTTTATACATTGGGAATAAGGCTGTTAAAGATTATTGGCGAATAAAAAGATCTAATGCAGCTTCTGCTGCACTGAGCAAATTTAGGGCTTGCATTGATGATATTATAGATGTTGTTCAAAGCAAGGATCCTTATAAATACCCTTCTTTTCCCCAAGAAATATCGATTGACAAGGAGGAAAAAGTTCATCCAGAAAGACCTGCGCGATTAATTAAAACGAAGATTCAACAACTCAAAACATACCTACATGATCCAATTAGCCAGCTTTCAGGTAAAGAAGGGACATACTTATTGGAGCTTTTTTCAAAGTTGCAAAGCTATTGTCCACATCTTTCTAGTGTGGTTCATGTCGCAATCCGGGCAGATGAAGGCTGCCCTGCTGCTAAAGAACAGCTCAAACCAATAGAACATTATCTTGATGAATATAAAACTGTACTAAAAGGTATAAATGATGAAGCAGAGAATTTTTTGATACCGATCATAGAAACAAAAAAATAAATGTATTCAAAATAGGTGTAAAGATTGACCACTTTACCAAATATTTCAATTTGAAAAAAACATAGTGTAATATACGCTTGAATACATTGCACCACATCCGCAAAGAGATAAAGAAGCAGAAAACATAGCTAAATAACTGGCAAGGCGAAAAATTTTGCTTCTCATAGAAGACCTATTTGTTTAGATGATAATCGAAGTAATTTGGTGTTTAATTTTTCATGGTTGATGATTTTAATGCGGACTTTAGTGGTATCAGATCCGGAAGCTAATTTTACAAAATCTGTGTTGACTGTATCTGATACCACAGTGATATGAAAAATACCCAAAGAGGGGTGATTAGAAAACCAGCTACAGGAATAAGAAATGTAAGCTGCCAAGAGAAACGTACTTTTTCATAATGCCCTCTAGAATAATGAAGCCACATCAAAAAAATGCTAATTGACACAGACAGAGGAATCCAGGCAACCAGGAACATATACCATAAGCCAATGGGTTCAGGCATCTTCGGATTATCAAATATCATTGCAGAACACAGTACAAGATCACGCAAGAAAGGAAAAAGGAGGATATAAGCTATTGTCCAACCGCTGGCCCGGTAATAAGCTCTTTTTTTCTCTTCTATGATTCCTTTTTCTGTAGGTGTGTGGTTGCTCATCTCAGTGCAAAGACCACCATTTTTGCTCGTGCTTTCATCAGTTTTATTCAGTTGCTTCTCAGTCATCGTCATTCTCTTCATTTTTTGTTTATCTTATAAATCATATTGTTTAGAGATCCAATAGCTTAGCTCTGTCAATTATGGGATAATTTAGAGTTTGACTTTAGCCATACCTAATCCTGAAGGCAGCTTGACAAAGGCTGTATTTACAGGAAGCTATATGGATTCTGAAAGGTGCCGTGAAACGGGCCGGGCGAGCCAGGCCCCTTTCACAAGGAATCGCCGATCACCACATGATATGCGTTACGCCTTGAGGCTTTGTTTTTTCAACAGGTTGTGCTGCTGAAGATCCATACTCAAAAGTCTTGCTAAATTCGAGAATATCCTGCTTAAGCTTTTCTACATGCTCTTGTGGAGTATGTTTGTTTCCTGGTAGGGTCACTTCTTGGTTGCTTAGCAAAATAAGCTTATCCTTGTTTTTGAAAACCAAGTAGCCTCTTGTTGAGGATGGATATTGCCCACATATGCGTAAGACAGACATTTTTCCAATTGAAACAGCCACAAAAAGCATGTTATCTTCTATCATTTCTTCTTGTAAAATCTCAATATCTTGAGCATTGTCTACGTCTTTGAGAATCCCTATGCCAAAATTGGTAAAAGCATCATGGAGATCTTCTCTATCAAAGCGTTTATTTTCTAGAGCAGGCGAAAACAAGATCTCTGCTTTTTTGAAATTCGCTGTGGAACTGTAAAAAGCTACACAAGCATGGTTTTCAAATAGAGTGTCTTGAGATATATATCTACCTTCACCAAAGTCATCTGCTTGACAGGAGAAGACGTTATTTGGAGCATAATAGCGGTGATCTATGATTTTTCCTTGTAGTGGAGGTGGATTCCTATCTAAAGGATGAAAGGTTTCCGAAAGAGGAAGCCTAGTTCCATATAGCATATCGTGGCTGCATCCACTAAATAGCATTGCCAGGGATAAAGAAGCAGAAAACATAGCTAAATAACTGGAAATGCGAAAAATTCGGCTTTTCATAGGAGACCTATCTGTTTAGATGATAATCAAAGTGATTTGTGCTTTAATTTGTCATGGTTGATGATGTTGAGGCGAACTTTAGTGATACCAGATCCTGATGCTAATTTTACAAAAGCTGTGTTGACTGGAAGCTGGAGTATTTGCGTGGGTGACACAATGGGCTTGCTTTTTTTCTGCATAGACAGAGATACACCATCGCGAGTTTCGTGGGCTCCGTAGGATATCCCCTCTTGTCTTTCGGTAATCTCTCGTTCTCCAAAAGCTCGGGAGATCCTGTCCGCGATAAGAGGATCCTCTTCCTGGAAAACAATTTTGGTGGCTGTATTGGCCGTGATGACTTGAGAAACTTCACGTCCATAGATTTCATCTAACTGGGCGGGGGTTTGCAATACCAAGACTCCACAGCCACCATATTTTCTTCCTTCGGTTAACAAGCTTTCCAAATCCTTCACGCGTTGCAGCGTAGGGAGCTCATCGATGATAAACCAGATGCGTCTATCAAGATTGGGTTTAAGAGCAAGCAATCCTCTTATGGAAGCTGAAATCCAAGCGGCCATAAGGGGGCGCAAAATTGTTCTTTGCTTAGAGACGCTTTGGATGAACAGCCAGGAGTCATCATCTCTTTCTAACCATTCACGGATAGAAAATGGCGTAGAGGTGTCTTCTAATGCCCTTAGTGAGGATAAAAAGGTGGAGGATACAGAACGGATTGAACTGGCGGTTTTTTCTGAAGATAGATCCATATGTGCAGCTGCGGGCGTTCCAGCCATGAGCTTACACAAATTGGCCAGGGACTCGTATTGTAGCCACTGGACTATATCTGAAGTTTTCCGCGTGTCTGCGAATTTTTCCAACAGCGTAGAAAAAACGGTCTTGCTCGCATCCCTCCAATAGCTGTCGTGATCGCTGTTGCTATGAGGGATAAAGGACTCGGCAATATCGGCATAATCAAAAGGGGTGTCTCCTTCTGCCCAAGGATTCCATTGGGCGGATCGCTTGTCAAACGGATTGAGTATGATGTCTTTATCTGGGCGATAATATTTTTCTACAAATATGCCGCAGGTATCTATGATGATTGTTTTTTGCTTCTGATCGCGGATTTGCACAAGCAAGTGGTGCAAGCAGTTCGTCTTTCCGCTACCTGTTCCGCCTGTGACCATCATATGGCGGGTTTCTGTGCCTTTCACTAAAGGCAAGGTTCCAATGAGAAAATTGGATGCTTTCTTAGTAAATTTTAAGCGCCATGCGAGCCATCTCGGAGATGAGATTTTCAAGCCAGATATGTGTTTTTCTGTTTTTGCAGAAGTGCCCTTTAATAGGAAAAAGGCAAGAATGGCTACAAAACATACGCTTGAGGCGATGATTGACTTCAATGCGTTTGAGTAGGCTTCATACGCAAGCTTAATAACTATGGGCTGAGTTAGCTTTTTCACGTACTCTAGGGGAAGTTTTGGGCTATAGCTGTAATTTGCTTTGGAGATCTGAGACAGAAATTTTCCATCCACTTCGAGATCCGTGAATGCCCCTGCATAGAACCAAGCTTTAAGATAATACCAAGTAGCTGAATAGGCTACTCTAGGAACACGGGTCATGAAATAGGTAAACGTACCCAGTCCGAAAAGGAGAGAGCAAAAAATAGCTACTCTAAGCACTTGTCGCAGCATGCGCAAACGATGCGAAATTATTTGTCCGCCTTCAGTTAATGTGTGTGTCACTTTTATCTCCTAAGATGATTTCTCAATCGCTATTCAAATGATCGACGTATTTAGGATCGGCATAGAAATCAAACCAATGCGTTGGGTTGTAGCTTTTGGATTCATAGCGCGATTGATCTGCATTTTTGATAGGCATTATAGCGGTGTTCTTGCAGCTATCCCAAAATTGCTGAGCTTTGTCCCCTGCTTTATCGTTTAGGCGGCTAAATGTCCCCATTAGCTGATCTTTCGCATATTGACCTTTCAAACTTTCCTGTTCCTGTTTGCAATGTTGCTGATGCTCATTGAGTTGACTGGAGACTTTTGCATCTGTTGATAAATATTGGTTGTTCACCTCCATTCCATTTTCTTGAGTAGAACCAAATTGAAGTCCTGAGTTTTGGGCTTTAGCATGTGTGGCATTTTTGAGGTCTTTCCATGTATTTTCTAGATTGGGCGAACTAAAGGAAGAAGAGCCCGGTTCTTTAAAGCTTTGCAAGCTGCCTATGTCTGCTTGGCATTTTTCAGCAATAAAGGTGTCCCGAAGATTTTCAAGTTCCGATCTTGAGCCTGGATCGAATAGCGTGGATAATTTTCCGCTCTGGTTCAGCCAATTGGCAAAATCCGTATTTAAGTTAGCGTTGACGCTGCTTGTATGGCTTTGTACATAACTTAAATTTTCTGATATCTGATTTAAATCGCTCATAGAACTGCTGCATTGTGACTGCGCTGAATGGAGTTTTTCCATCGATGAGGCATAATTTTCCACGTAGCGCATGCCTTCATCAGTCATATTATTTGTAGATTCACTGTGAGCGCAACTCAAAGCTCGCTGATAGTGTTCCTGGAAATCTTTTGAGCAAACTATACTTTGAGCTGATTGTTGAGATTCTTCCGATAAGGCATTGATGTTTTGGTTATGGCCGCCTTGAGCAGAAACTCCCAAGGTCCAGCCTAGGCCGCAATTTGCAAAATATTCAAGACTTTCCCTGCTGCTTATTCCATTTTGCTTTCCCCAAGTTTCTGCGGCATTTTTTACCCAATTTGCACTCTCTTGCGCGGCTTGCGTTTCGCTTGTGCTATATCCGTTGGAATACATCTCGGATTGGGAGACGTGCTGCACAATGTCTGCAATATTGCGTGAGGCTGTTCCGGTAGTCTCAGTATATAATTGTTGTGAAGAGTCCACTTGAGTTTGGGCGCTTTGTTGGGCATTTTGCAGTTGCTGGCTGTAAGCTTCGGCGGTTTGGATGCTAGAATTGAGATGCGAAGGGTTTTGATTTGCGGTGATTGATTCACTGCCATAGGTGATCGAATGCGTTCCATGGTTATCTGTAAAAGCTCCAGCCGATAGAGATGGGGAGGTATTGTGCTGGAAAGCACTGTGGTTATCGTATGAAAACTGACCCATACTGGCATTAGCAAAAGAGTAGTTTCCTGTGCTCAGCTCAGTCGCTGCGGCCGTCGCAGCTGATTGGGCAGGGCTCATTAATGAGCTTGCGACGTGCACGAGAGATTGTAAGTTTTGCAGGAGATAAAATGAAATCACAGGAACAGATAGAGATAAATAGCCTCCCAAAGCCGCTGCGTCATAGGCTAGGTCTTGAAAGCCTGCACTTGTAAAAAGACTATAGCCATTGGATAGCCCGCCCATCACACTGTAAGCATATTGGCTTGTATAAATCATCGTGATGTAATTGATGATGGCATATAGGGGAGGCCATAACTGCACCCAAATATTTAGAAAAATCCAACTTGAAATGAACTTTATCCCTCCAGGAAGCAACGAAAGTGGTATGATGAGAGCAAAGGTAGCGTAAATTAAGCCTTCGATCACAACCTTGGTGGTTACAAGGCTGCTGCCAGCTAAGGCTCCAGCCGTTTGATACATACTGCGTTGGTTGTCCTTGGCTCTTTCAGCCGCAAAGCGCGTGGTGGAATTATGGAAAGCATTCACTACGATCATTTGCTTGCATAATTGATCTTGAGTAGCCAATAGAGGGGACTCTTGGTTAGAGAAGTTAGCGCTAGCCATTTGATTAGCTGTTTTTTGTTCTGCCGTTTTCTGGAATTTAAGCAATGTTTGGTACGAAATGGGCAAATTCTTCAACATTTCATGTTTGATGTAGTAGTCAGCTTCGCGTTTAAAAAGAGGTTCCATCACACCTAAAGCTTCCTTGCAAGTGAGGAACTGGGCGCTTCTATCCTTGTTCTCTGGATCAAAGTATTGGATCATGCGGACATTGCTGGTGTTCTTTTTAAAAAAATTCAATAAGTCTGCTGATCTGCGCATATCGTCTATAGAATAGCGTCCAAGGGCCACATCGTAGACGATGCATTGTTGGGTGAATTGATTTAAATTTTGGGCAACTGTCCCGTTATTTAATCGTAGACGTGAAAAATCTAGCGCAGCGTCAGCTCCAAAAACCATCCCTGTTTGGCTGTATTTGACGTCGTCAGGAGTATGCATGACTCTTTCAATAGCTGTTGTCATTTCATAGCCTAAGAAGCTCGACAAGCTGGCGATTTTAGCAAAAAAAAGCGGCACTTTATCTACCACTAAGGGCTTATTCGAAAGTTTATCCACTATATGCACACGCGCCTGCGGGATAATGAAAAGCGTGGGGATAACGAGAAGCGGAAGGAAGTATTTTGTTAAAAAAGCATCGGAATAAGCTTGGAAGAAGCAGCGCGAAATTGTCCAAGCTCCGCCGATCATAGCCACCATGACACAAATTGGATAAACGAATCCCCCACCTCCATTGCCATAAAAAAGCATTGAAATGGCTACAAAGACCATTCTCAATAGGTCTCCCCCGCCATAAGTGATAACCTCTATATTTTCATTAAACATCGACATTCTTGAGCTGTGCCTCCATATATTTGAAAAGCTCTAGGATGTATGCTTTTTCTTCTGGTTGAATAAGGCGCCTATAAACGCGATATTGATATGTGCGGATCTTTCCCCCACCGAAATCCAAGATCCAGCAAATCGCATGCTTTTGATAATGGTTAGCCTGGTATATGACAGGCCCTGGATTGTTCTCGTCAGAGAGCTCTTGTTGACAGAGAAAAGTTTCATAGCAAATCGTATTTTCATCGTTGGGAATCATTAGCAAAGGACATGTGTATTTTACTTTTTTGAGCTTCTCGCTCCCATGCGTAGTTACTGTTGCAGTCAATTTTTCAGCCTTTGATTTGGCAATCGAAAATAGGCTGCTTCCTGTATTTTGGGTTTTTTTGTTGTCTTTGAATCTCGAAAGAGCAAAACTGTGTTCTGGATTATTCTTATTTTCATGCTCAGGACTATAGGCACATAAGATTTCGCCCTCGTTGTCTTCTACAGGGACTAGGGTTCTTTTCCATTTTTGATCCGGTGTATCAAGGGCTTTTTGGATAATTGCATCAATTTGGTTGTTTTGTTTGCCATAGGTCACGAACATATCAAAAAAGGCTTCCGTTCTGGATGTGACTGCTAAAAATAAAAATCCAATGATTAGGCATAGGTTTTTCATGTGATTTCTCCTCAATCAATTAAAATTTGTGAGTTGATTTGCTTTTCTAAAATCTGCATTTTCTCAATTAACCGCATCTCTAAATCCAAAGCCTTTTGTGTGCGGGATTCATATCCTTGTACCAGGGAACGAACCCTCTCCAAGCTTTTCATATATGCATCAGTTTCTGTGGAGTAAGCGCTAGAAAGTCTAAGCTGCATGCATCCTTGCATAGCAGTTTCTATGGCTTCGGCAATGACTTGTGCAAGCACGTCCCAAGCGACAATATCAGCTATGCTTTGGAAGTCAAATGGACAGGGTTTGCCTTTGCGATATGCGGTTATCACATTGACGAATTTGTATAAGGGCAATCTGGTAGTGGCTAATAGCCCTTTCTCTTCATCGTTGAGAGGTTCATCGTGAATGGCTTTATTCTGCATGCTTACAAGCGTTTTGCGAATTCGTGCAAACCAGCAATTTTCGGACGTTAAAATTTCATCTTTTTCCAAAACGGTTAGGCATTGCTCGGAATCTTTGCAGACGTACTTAACGATTTCTCCGCCTTCGATAATGCGTTGTAAAAAATCGCTGTTTTCTGCTTTTGATGGATAGTGGCGTGGCGCGCCTTCTTTTTCGGCAACTACAACAGTTCCTAAAAGGGTCATGTACATTTCCGCTAAATCCTTGTTTTGATTCCCTTGAAACAAGGGATGAAGGTGCAAGACTTTCCATGTGAGGTTATATTCTCCGCTGAGTGGCAAAAATTGCTTAACTGAATCTCGCGTTCTATTATCTTGTATAGTCCCTCCACATTTATGACGCGCTTCTATATGGTCTTTAAAAATTTGATTGGTCGTTCCTATTGATTGACAAATGTGCTGGCTGGCCATCTGGTTGGCTGGCCAGATAGAACCGATGAGTCCAGCTGCTGTTTCACAGCTATTGATGCCCAGGGCATTCATAGTGTTCGCCCAGCTTTGCATTTGCCGCATGGTATTTGCAATTTGAGGAGAGACCGTTTCTAAGCCCAACATAAATGCATAACCTGTGGCGTTAGAGGCTACAGCCTTCATCGTTTCTACAATTTGCTTGCCGCTGATGAAAGAAAATCCGCCGGTATAAATGTCTATGCCGCCACAGCCCGCTTGGATATTGGGAAGATGCGCATTAACAAAACGCGTGGTTTTAATGGGAGAGCGGACAACCATACCACCACCTCCGCTATAATATCCGGCCGCTTGGCTTTTATAGAGCAAATCGCCTTGCGAGACATGTACGTCAGCTCCTGTTGCCTTAAAAAGGCGTTCTGGCACCGTATACACCTTATCGCCAGCGGAAATATAATCAGAGAGGAGGATGCAGAAGCATACAAAACAAATCCTTACCATGAATCCTTCTCCTGAAATTGTAGGATGACGTTGTCCTCGATCTGGCTGATCGTCTCCATGCCAAACGCCAGAGGCGTGGCTTTTCTTGTCGTATGATTGACAGCAAAAAGAGCTGGGAAAGTGTTTAGCTCCATTTCATGCGCTATCTCTGTGTCAGCTATTGACTGAGGGAATTCGCGCAATATTATGCCATCGATTGAAATCGGTTGAACATCCCAGTCATAGTCCAATGAAAACTGTTTGACAACTGTTCCAAAGGCCTGAGAAAAGGGGTGCCTTCCTTCGTAGATGAATAGCAAGGAGGAGCTTTTGGCCAATTTGTTAATCAGCTTTTTGCGATTTTCATAGTCGAAAGCTTTTTTTACTTGGGCCCCATATTGGGTTGTAGGGGAAAGTTCTGCTAGTTCGGGATGCTCTAAAATCACCCTTTGCCAGGTATAGGCAAAATTTTTAGCTTGATCTACCCACTTCTTCTGCATGCTTATATAGGCCACGATATTTTCATCAGAGGGTTCTAAAATAGCTTTTGATAAAGAGCGTTCAAGGTCCTCTTTGGCAATAGCCAGGACTACCTTGGGGTCTTTGGAAATTTCTAACTTTGGTTCTTTGGGTTTTTGAGGTTCCAGGAAATCATGGTACCATGCCCATCCTTCACCGCATCGATCCTTCCAAGGTAGCGGTTGGCTAGCCATCACCATAGCTTTGCTGGAAAGCATCAAGAAAAATGAAAATATCCTAAAAGAATGCATCAGGAATTTTCCTCCAAACGCATTTTGAGGCGCTCTTCAATTTTCTTGATCTTTTCACTGCTATTGACATGCGGGGGTAGATCAAAAGCCTCTGTGAGATTGAGCGTGGAAAAATCTAATTTTTTGATTTCTTTTTGTGTTAAACCTCGGCAGTCGGGGGTTTCAGCGCTTCCCCAATCTATTCCCAGCTGTTTTCTGGCTTCCTCTTGAAAAATGCGCGCGAGCTTGGTAGGAAATACACAAAAAACATGGTCGCTGTGACTGGTCCACAGATCTAGAAATTTTTCTTTTTTAACTCCCAGGTAATGGCTAAGACCTTTTTTCTGACTTTCCATTAAAACTATTTCATCTGCGGTGCATTTGCTGAATTTAAGTTTTGTCATTAGCCCATCCATCTCAAAGCAGCAGTCATACATCACATCGTTGACAATGCTTTTGCCGCATTTCTGGGTGTTTCCTTTAAATAACTGCACATGCCTCACATCTGGGGCTTGCGAGCCTTGGAGTTCTTTTTTCATTTCGTCAAACACTGCCAATTTTGTGGTGACATCAGGGAGCTGTTTATTTGGTTGATAGGAAGTTGTTTCCCATAGCTTTGGATCAGCTCCATATGCATCCTTCAATTCTCCCGCAGCTTGTGGACTGCGCGTGATGCATTGGAATACTTTCTCCCAGGCCACGCATTGCTTCTTGTGTTCCTGTATACATATTTCTTGTGTCAATATGCAATGTTTTTCTTTAAGAAAATCACAAGCGATTTGGTGTTGATATCGACACTTCATATTGTACGACTTGATCCAAAAGGGACGTTTGACTTTTCGCCCTTCGATGAGCCGCGTTTCCTTTTTTCCATTTTCTATGGACACCAGAGTGCAATCAATATTGTCGAGCAGTTCTTTGTTTTCCATGTGCCAAACATCCAGCTCTTCCCATTTTTCTTGTGAAATTACTCTTTCTTCCTCTACAAAGACATTGCAAGGCTCAGCATCTTCTACGTGTGTCCAATCGCTAATGATAAAATCTCTATGCCACATCCCTTTTTCTTTGATGGACACTTTAAAGCTTTTGATGGTGGGATCAGCTGCAAAAGCGCGTTCTTTGGTGGCCTTATCATCCTTTGGATGCGAACTTTTTTCTTCTTTGTGATGCCCGCGGCAGATTTTGACCTTTTTTTTATTCTCTGGTGTATATTTAACTTCCACAGATAGCACGTTATGCAGAATCACAGAGGATAACGCATTTTTAAAGAGGCATTTTTCAGTAGTGCTGTGCTCCTCTTGCTTATTTGCAGGAGGTGTTTTGTTAGTTTCCAAGATTTTGTCGCTGTGAGACACCAAGGCAGTTATCTCAGGATCCACGTTTGACGCTAAATCATCAAAGCTTTGATAAGCATTCGTCAATACATCGGTATGTGCTTTTTTTTCGTCAAATTTTTGCCCACGCAAAGCTTCAGGGGTAATGGCTTGTACCTCTTGTGGGGATAGTTTAAAGCTTGAGGTGGCGCTTTTACCTAACGATTGGCCCTGTTTTAGGTATCCTTTTTGGCTTTCATTAGCGCAAAGGGGATGTGCCATCAATAGAGCAGCAACACAGGCTTGACAGCATCTAAACAGCATTGTTTTTTAACCCACAGTAAATAGACAAAATCATCATCTCCTCCTCCTGGATACGTTTTACCTGTGCCCCATAGCATGTCGCTTTTTCCAAGTGCATGGCAAGCCCCGCTGGTTTGCGGAATCGGCTTTACAATCTGCGTTTTGTATAGGCTTTTTTTTATAATGGGCATGATGCGCGGTTCGCAAAAATCGGTGTCTTCGTAGCCCTTCACAATCCCCATTCGATGCAGCTTGGCCAGGCAGCGATGTATAAGCAACGAGCTTGCTTGTAAGGGGCCGACTGTGTGCGATATAGTCCCTCCGAATGGATAGAGAGATCCTTGACATCCTCCGCACCAAAAAAGCTTGTCAATTGGCTTATCCAAAGAGGCGCTTGTGCAATCAGCGATGCAGGCCAACTGAGCCAATGGGTTGCCAAACAAAATGGCTTCAGGACTGAAAATTTGCTGGAGGTCATCGGCCCCCCACAGCGGATCGAATTCGGACATGTAAGCCACATCGATCTCGCCTCCTTCAATGCATGTGAAGTCCGTGAGAATCCCCAAGATGGCTAATATAGGGAAGACATAATAGTGCACATGGTAAAAGCTGGTAATGGACTGCGTTTCTTCAATGATCCCGACAGATCCTCGATTTTTAACACTTTCAGATCCGAGTTTTATGCCCCCTAGGCCGACTAACTTATAAGCATGCCTGGTCACATCGATCATGCGGGCGGGTTCCCAAAAGGTGATGGGCACTCCAACCTTGGGCGGAACGCCTGCGCATATGCAGATTGGGGTATGGTAGTGTGCAAAATCCTTTTCCTTGGGGGTAATGTTAATCCCTCCCAAAGTAATGGGAAAAATACACTCCCAGCATACATCTGTGATAGGATTAATCATGGAGGCGTGGACTTTAACAAAAGCAAAAATCAAGCCTAGAAAATATCTCAAAATCTTTTCCTCAATGTTTTAGCCATTGCGGTTTCCCCCTGTGAAGCCATTTTTTCTAAAGCAAACTCTAGGGAGACATTTCCCTTTAGCTTATCAAAAAGATCTCCTTCGCTAACGACAAAACTGGGTACGGCACTTATTTGAAAGCGCGTAAATAGGCGTGGGTCTATTTGGACAGTGGCCTGCATGCCTTTTTTTCTAAGCGCGTGGAGTTTTTCGGCCAACTGGTGAAAGCTATTTTCAGGTAGTCCACGCAATACAAAAACACCTGCGGATTTTTCGAGCTCTTTTGACAAAGTCAGCCATGCTTCATCAGGCAAGCCAAAGCTAACAAACACGTAAAGAGATGTCTGAGGATCTGCAGAAAAGCTTTCAGAAAAAACACATTTTTTCTTAAGGAGATCTTCCGCCAAAAGCTTGCCGCTGTCATAGAAATCGCCATACTCCACTTTAAGCTCTGCAATTTTTTGTCTTAACAGGTCTTTAGCTTGTAAGGCATCGGCAGAGTGGTCCACA
This sequence comes from Parachlamydiaceae bacterium, assembly GCA_003164155.1. Taxonomy (GTDB): domain Bacteria; phylum Chlamydiota; class Chlamydiia; order Chlamydiales; family Parachlamydiaceae; genus BOG-1457. Next base: position 15,499 of record PLSG01000414.1, read on the forward strand.
GCCAAAAGCGAAAAGGGAAAAAGTAGCAAGCAGATGATTAAGAGCATGGAATTTCCTCTACCTTGAGTTTGTCTTGTGCTTGCGATACTTTAGCCGGCAAAGCTCGAATGCCCAATTTTTTGGTTAGATAGCCTCCTTGATCAAAGTAGACGGGTCGATTTTCTGTTTTTTCAATGGCTAGGGGCGCACCGGACGTTAAAATCCACTTTCCATTTTGGGTTTTTGCCCAGGCCAATTGCCCTGCGTCATTGGAGTCAAAAAAGAGTAAGTTTTCGTTGAGCTTGGCAGTGTCCAGCGGATTGATTTTTGTGCCTTTGGGGATAATGATTTTGCCTGCTTGATCTGTGATATTTGTTTGCAGGCAAATCGTTGGATCAAAAGCAAAGATTCTGATTTTTAAAGCCTTTGGCAGGTTAATACCTAAGGGCTTTTCTATTTTTTCTATCAATACATTTTGGATCTCATGGCATTTTTGTGCATCCCAATGCGCGTTATTTAGGCGTTTTTGCAGCATTAAGAGCAGATCTTCTTCGGCAATCGAAAACGTATGACCATAGTTACCCACGTCTTTAGCTTCCAGGGTTGCCAAAAAAAAGAGTACAAGAGTTAGTAAATAGGGCATAGCTGTTCCTTGATAGCTTTTAGGGGTACAAGTCCAAAAAGCGAATATCTGGAATCAAAACTGTCTGCGCTGCATCCTAAAGCAAAGAAATATCCTTCCGGAATGAATCCAGTGCAGGTATAGGGGATTTTGCTGGAAGCTCCCTTTTCGCCTTGTGGAATGCCATTGATATAGACCATGCCCTCAGATATACTGAAATAGTCTCCTGGAAGTCCTGCCACGACTTTGCAAAAGGTCGCTTTGCTTTGAGGCAGCTGAAAGGTGACAATTTTGGTTATCGCAATATCTTTTGCTGGTTTGGCCAAGTAAAGCCAGTGAGGCAAACTGTGACTGGAATTTACTTTCAAAGCATAGCCGAAAAAAAGCGCCGCTGTAACCAAGGCGTAGAGTCCACATATTGCCCACTTCATGCCTGAACCTCTTTGCTGAGGATCGTTTGAATGGCCTGAGAGACAGTCATGCCTGCGTTCGTCAAGTCTTTGATTTGGGCATATTCTTCGGCTTTAGTGCTGTATAGCTGTTTGGAGAATGGATCGAGCATCAACCTACCGATAGAAAAATTGCCATTGGGATCGTTAATTAGAACTTCGCTGTATTCTCCTTGTTTTACACTGACGCTTTCTAGAGCTCTTAACATGGCGGGATTGCGCAATAGCTTGCCGCTATCGGCAAAGGTCTGAATAGAAGTTTTCTTTTGCGAAAGAAAGCACCCCCAGTCGGAGTTTTCAAAAGCCGCTTTAGCTCCGGGAGTGGTAAAAAAATCTTCTAAGCTTTGCGTCCCCACTACTAAAGAGCCTTTGTATTTTCTTAAACGCCTGGCTAAGGTCTCAATGAATTCTCCGGTTTGAGGAGCTCTCAAAAGATCCCAAGCCTCATCGATGCAGATATAGAAAGGTGTTTTTCGATCACCTAAAAAGGCCTGATTGGCAATGGTCATGATGACTAGCTGTAAAACGACAGACTGCAAATCTTTTTTGTTTTTTAGCTCTTCCAACTCAATGAGCACCAATTCGCGGTTGAAATTGACATTATTTTCCCCTTCAAAATACTTGGCATACACTCCATCCTTAGTATAGGGCTTTAACATAACCCCCAAAACTTGGGCTTTTTCGTTGGATTGGGCAAGTAAGGCGTTCGCTACTTCTGTAATGGTGGCATTTCGACCGTGCGTTTCCCAAACCACTTGTAGGGCGGTTTCAATTAAGGCATTTTCATAATCTGTCGTTCCCTCTGAGGGAGAAGCCATACAGCTTACGATGGCTTTTAGAAAGCTAAAAGCCGTTTCTTTTTGATCTTGATCCTCTATGACGATCTTGGAAAAGGGATTAAGACAAATGTTAGACTCCTTATTAAACTCCAACTTTTGTCCGCCTACTAGATCGCACATTTTTTCATAGCTGCGCCCTACGTCCAAAATATAAACGCGGGCTCCCGTTCTTAGGCCGTTGAGCAACAAATCCTGCATGAAGACCGATTTCCCCGATCCGCTGCGTCCCACTACAATGGTGTTATAATTTCCAGCCATATTGTCAAAGGGATTCCAGTTGAGCAGCTGCCCTCGCCTGCCAACCAATAGCATGCCCGGTGTGGGAGTTCCCGCCCACTCTCCTTGGATCGGAATGAATAGGGGGCATTCTGTAGTCAAAGTCGTTTTAAGTACCTGCATGCTGTTGAGGTCGTTGGCTACTTCTCCCCAAGCTGTAGGCAAGATCGACACCAGGTGCGCAAAATGCGTATAGCGATTTTCTGAAAGCTCAAATTGGTTGGCTTTAAAAACATTGCGCAATTCCTGCTCCGTTTCCCCTTTCTTCTCATTGGTAGACCAAAATCCGCAACTCAGTTGGGTTTTGACGAATTTGGCTCCTTGTTCAATTGAGCGGCGCACAAAATCGCATTCTCTAAGCTCCGCCGCTAATTCGGGAATCAAGCGAATGAGGTAATTGGATTTGCCCTGGTTTTCAATTAATCGCGAGCGATTGTTGAAGTTTTTTTCAGCTTTAGCCTGTTTGGGGAAATGCACGCCGTAGTGCAAAAAGAATGGCTGATTTATGCGATAGCTATCGCGCACCGAATCGCCTATCAAATTTTGCATTCCCAGGGGATTCCACTGTGAAGGAACATCGACTACGCAATAGCTTTTAAAGACAGCCTCATCGTCAAAATACACTCCGTCTTTTTCTATGTGCGTTTCGCCTCCGGTCATCAGCTGACTGGACAGATCATCTAAGATGTTGTGCCGGCGCCTGTGCAAGGCGGATGAGTTGGTGAAGTTCAGGGCATAGCCTGCGGTTTCTAGAAATGTCTGGGGACCCATGCCGTGAGCTTTAGTTATCGTCTGCAATAGATGCAATAATTTATTGCGCATCTCGCTTAAGCGCTTTGCCTCTTCTGTGTAGCTGTCTTTGTAAGGCACGCTATAAGAAAGGATAAAGCGGAAATTGCGCACAGCAATAGAGCTCGATTGATAGTATTTTTTCCGATGCTCTGCAATTTCTGCATATAGACCCTTACGATGACTTTTAGACCACCAGTTGATAAATGGATCTATTCTGTGATCGGCCAAAAGTAAAAATTGAATGGATGCTCCTTCCCAAAACAAATCCTCAAAAATGCTGGCTAGCAGTTTTTGATGATGCTCATCCACCCCCACCAAGGGAATGGCTTCTATGGCAAATCCCACACTGGATTTATTCACAAAAAGGCCATGAGTCACATCATAACTCTCAAAAGGCAAAAATTTTGCCAATGCATCGACTTTAAAAAGGTCTTTAACATCGCCTAAGGCAGTATCATAGCTTCTTTTCTCACCACAAATGCGGGCAATCTTGCTACCTATCTTGCTGAGCATATTTAGCGATCTCCGCATTCTAAATCCTCATTAAAATAGATGTAAGCCGGTTGTTCGCAGCCTTTAGGGGCTATCCAAATTCTTCTCTGAAATGGAGCAGAGGGTTCGATGGGCGGGGTGCACTTACACGTAGGATCTTTTTGCATATCGACAAGTTTGGGAACACATCCTAAAAACTGATCTTCCCCGCAAGGCGACTCGATGATCATTTTTTCTAACGTGGTCACAGGTGTGCAGGGGATTCCCTCACCTGGAGGACAATCAAAATTCGTTTTATACATACTGCAAGACGTTAGGAGAGCTATCAAGACAATTATATAAGGCATCATAGACCTTTTTTAGCTGCATTTTGAACAAATTTGAAATCTGGTACATCCTTGGGAAATAGCTTCCCATTTATCTCGGCAGTGGGAACTGCCAAGACCTTTTCCTCTTGCTGTAAAAATACAAAGGCATCGTTAAAAGCAGATTGTCGTTTGAGAAACTCATGGTCATCTAACAGGGGTAGAGGTTTTTTAAAAATGCCCATAGCCGCTATCATGCATTGAGCCATAAGTTCTGGCTCATTAGGTATCGCCTCTTCAAACATCACTTCGAGGAATAATTGTTTTTGATGCGCATCCAGCTGGGCTAGGCATACCATAGCTTGGAGAGTGGGCAAATCGAGCGGTGTTGGGTGAAATTCGAATAAGATTTTTCCTGTATCGATATATTCCTTTTTGATGCGGGCAAAGTCGTTTTTAAATATCTTCAGGCAATGGGGGCATTGAAATGAAAAATACTCTACAAGTTTAATAGAAGCGTCCTCTTTGCCATAGCTTATGAGGTACTGCTTGCCTAGTTGTTCTACTGCTTGGACATTGCCGCATGTTGTCAAAACACACAGGAGTATATATTTCAATATGCGCATTCTTCGCGTTTCCCTCCGTTGCGCACCTTCTCATGAGTGTGCAGGTCTCCTAAGTCAGCGCTATCTAAAAATGTGATATCCACGATCCTTCCTGAGGTGATTTGAATCACCGGTCGCAATTGCTCGGCTCTTTCGATAAAATAATCAGTCAAAGCATCCATTGCATTCGTCACCCCTTCGCTGCCTCCTGCAATGGCTATCTGGCCGGCAGTTTTCCCCCATCCAGCCCCAACCTGTCCATTTCCTGCAACGCATCCCAATGGACCGGCAGGAGAAAGCTTAGCTAATGCGGCAGCCTCAAAAAAGTCACCAGCTCCAGCTAGAAAGCCTGTAATCAAGGCATTTTCAATTAATTGACAGCTTTTATCGACCACCGTTCCTCTAAGGCCATATTTGCCATCTTCCCCTGATACATATCCAGCCACTTGTGTTTCGATGAAACATCCATCCATGCGCACCTGTGTGAGCTTTTCTAAGCGAAAATAGACACGTTCGCTGGAAAGATCGCCGTAAACCGAAGCTGTGATGATTCCTCCCTTTAGCTTGGCACGCACTTCTTTTGGCAGACGTCCATCAGCAATAATCCTTAGCTTAACTGGAAGTGGATCAGTGCTGCCTTTAACTCCACATGTCATGTCAACGCTGGAGACTAAAATGGCTTTTACACTTGTCCCTGCGGGGATAGTTCGATCAATATGATGTAAAGAGGATGGCTCTTGACACGTTACATTTGCCAAAGGCATAAACATCTCTTGATTGGCTTGTAGAGGCTCTGCATGATGGAGGAATGGATCCCAGCCTTCTTTATGGTAGTTCTCTGAAACAGTTTTTATTTCAGCTTGCAGAGTGTCCTTGATTGCATCTGAAGATGCAATAGCGGTTTGATTTTTTTTGAGTTCCATGCGCAAACTCTCAATTTCATTGCGCAATAGGGAAATTTCATTCTGCGTTTCATTATGCCGCACTTCCTCATCTTTAACGCGTCCTACTACCAAATCTTGGATGTAGCTTACTTTGCCGTGTACAACTTCATTTTCCGATTGGACACGATCCATCCACATCTCTTTAGGATCAACAGTATCTAAAGGTAAGTTGGCGCTTGTAGAAAATGTCCTCTTTGGCTGATTTTCGAATTCCATCAGAAAAAAAATGGCTGCGATAGCTACAACAACGGCACATATTATTGCCAACAGCACCCATTTTTGTGATCTTCTTGTCTCGTCATTCACTCCCATTTCCCCTTTATCAACTTTTAACGCATACAGCCAATGAGAACCAGTGCACACTCATCGGGTTTTAACTTATACCGATCAAGGAAAACCCAATCGCCATCTAGAACATTAACTTGGCATTCAGTCATGCGTTTAGCACATTTGGATATGTTCTGAAGGCGGTAAACGAAAATGATCTGTTGGTTATTAACCAGTCGGTTAAGACGTTGAAATTTCAACTGATCTTTCACTTGTACATCTGGATCGTCCACAGAGACATAACCTTCAGGAAGAATTCCTCTGACATATCCTTCGACCAGTTCTTTGATTATATCTTGATCAACTGAGCTGGACAGTGGAGATTGAATGCTATCCATAACCATGCAATTCTCTACAATAGCTTCTGAAATAGGTTGCAGCATGATTATTTCACTAGAACTATCCTCGAAATGTAGTTCCAAGTCTTGGACTTTCCCTGAAGCTGTTACCAGGGATATCGTAGTGGGAGGACATAAGGCGCGCAATGCTTGTACAAAAATTTGTCCATTTCCCTCTTCAACTTCGATGGAGACTTCAGAATTTTTGAAAAATGCCTTTTTAATGCGATCTCCATTAATTCCTAGGCGATTGTGGTGGCGTGAAGAAAGCTTCACTTGAATCACGGATAGAGGGTCCATCGGGATAAATTGAGTTGCATATGCATTAAAAAAGCTAGCCAACATGCACAACGCTAATAGATTTTTAATCATTTCGCCTCCACTCTTTCTATGGAAGATAGAAGTAATCTGCCGCCGAGGTTTTCAAATCCTAACCGATACCTCTCAGATAACTTTGAAAGTACCTTATCACCTACAATAAGATTGCGATCCCCATCTATGGTTATGGTTTTATCCTGGGGGTTGACAAAGATCTTGCTCCTGAAAAACACATATGAGGCATTATCTTTCTTTAATTTTGCCACTTCTTCCGAAAGCTTCTGAGAGAGCACATGCGCAAAGGAAGGAGCTGTATGGCGCATTAGGATAGTTAACTGCATATCCGCAGTAGCCGGAGCACGTGTTAGCAAGAGATCCCCTATAAAACATCCCATTTGTTCTAAATACGAGGGCGATACATTGGCTCCTTCCACCCAAAATTCTTTTTCAATAAATGGAGGCATGATAATCACTCTCTCAGACTTCTGAAAAAGGAGAGAGCTCAATAAAATAGCTAATCCTAAAAGCAAAAATAGGACAGCTAAAAAGATATTGCGCTGCAAGGTGAGCGATCTCAACGTGTTATCTCTGATAAGTTCGTTCATCTTCTAAATCTCCTAGCATAAGAGGGAGGCAGCCGTTTCAAGCCATATCCTAAAGTCCAATAGAGATAACCATGCAAATGAATTGGGGCAAAGCGCTTACGGAATTTTGCATATGCCCATCTGACTATAAAACCACTCAAAATAAGCACAAGATTGCCAAATAGAACGCCCAGCATCATGGGTGCAAACATGATGAATACATCATCGATGCGCCAAAACAACAAACGCGGGATATGATCTAAAGTTTTTAAGGTCTCCATGTTTTACATCCCCGGCAGTACCGCTCCGAACACTGTATCGATGAAGTAAGGCACAATGGCCATCAAAAGCCCTATGCCTCCATACGTCATGATGGGACGATATGAAGCTGTGATACAGGTTGAGATAACCCCATATGCTATGCCCAGTACACCAATTAATTTGGTGATAGGCCCGAAAACGATCTGCTTGATCTCTTGCGTTTTGCTATCTACAGCGAGGTTAAAAGATTCCCAAGTTTTCTCCACTTTTGCGTCTTTTTTAACAATTTCTGCTGCTGAAATCGCAAATGGTAAAGCCCAAAAGGTCAATAGCATAGTCAAAATCCACTTCATACAAATCTCCTTAAATTTTGAGAGAAATTCTTCTTTGCTTGATTCCAATATTTAAGCAATTAGCTAATCTGCCTAACTTTGGTTTTTTAAGATATGCGCCCAACATGAAGGAGCGCCTATAGCCAAATAGGCTAGCGGCTCTGCTCCATCAGCATGCAATTGGAGATAGTGAGAATGAAAGGGGATAAGTTGATCACGACTTGGACATATGTCCACAAAAAATGAGGATTTCCGCATACTTTCACACTCCCTCCGCTGGCATTACCCAGATCAGGTTATTAGGGAATTATCTCAGCCAAGTAGCGACAATTCGCCGACTTAGCACCCCTGGTGACACAAGAAAATTTAAATATCTATGATTTACATGATCCAAAAGCGCATGTCAATAAAAAAAGCAATCTGCATAGATTTTTTGGCAACAATCAGGTGTAGCAATCAATCCATTCTAAGTTAGCCAAAAGCATATCATACACTTTTCAAGCGATCTGCTGAAACCTTGCTTACAACCAATGATTTACAGAACGAGAAATGGCTCATACATGAATTAACGCTATCATAAATATGGTCTATATACGCTCCTAGATTTGGAACGGGTATCGACAGTCACACCCAATTAAAATTTTCTTTTATTTCATCCCTGTTTGTGTTATAAAAGATTTGAAAAAACCATTCGCCAAAGGCAAAAAAATGGATTTAGATATAGAAGTAATAAAAAAAATTCAAAATAAGCAGTATGCTACATTCATCTCTTCTAACTTGTATGACAATCTGGAAAAGCACATACTAACAAAAAAGAAGCTTTCCAGAAGTGGATTGACAAAGCAAAATTGGGTATCTGATGCTATCCACGAGTACTTGGAGCATGAAAAAAGTGAGGGGTCGCAAAGCTTGCAAGAGCGGCGCATCTCAATAAGAATAGATATTCTAACCTTGAGGAATTTGAAGGCCTGTGTAGAGAAAATGAAAAAATCTAATCCTAGCTATTCCTTAAAAAAATTGCTTGTGCATGCTATCGAATCCAAACTAGAGCGCGAAAAGGATGAGGTAAAGAAAAAAATCGATGAATATCTTGAGACTTTAAAAAATAAGAACTGAGGGAAAATGATGCGGTCATAAGGCCAAAAAATAGGGGTAAAGCTAACGCCATAATCTGTAAGAGTCGTTGTAAATGCGCATGAAGTTCTTGGCAGAGCAAGAGCCGTAACTGATCAGATCTTCCACTCTAACAACAACACAGTTAGTGGTCAATAATGCCCAACCCAGTTGAACCTTAGCACTATGATATCGTGGATGAATGCGTATGATGGGATTTGGATTGCTGCGATCAAAAAGATAGTCGCTTCATATTCATTCAATCTCATTAAAATAGCTTTGCCTATTTCCTCATCGTAAGCAACAACAATATGTAGCGCTTCACACAGCTAAAATTTTGACGAGGCTACTAGCCAATAATCACTCGACTCAATAATTTCTCTATGGAGAAAAATTAGTTATTTTGATATAATGAAGGTTAGCTAATCTATTAAATTTTAAATATGTACCAGAGCTCTAGGGTATCGTTGGATTCATTCAGAAAGTTCTAACCGATATATGGAATCCTAAGGATGGGCATTGGAAAAATTATCAGGAAAGTGATACAAAATAAAGAAATAACGAGGTAGAAAAATCATGAGTTCATCAGTGAGTTCAACTCCAATAGCTCGTCCAAGAACAGAAGAATGCAAAGTGCCTGCTCCTTTAAAAAATAAGTTAGATCAAAGGATTACTTCATCAGTAAGTTCCGTAGTTATTCCAAAACTAGCAGAATCCAACACATCACTAGTCCTCTCCGCAGCAGAACGGAAAGTAGCAGCATTTAAACAGATCTCATTTCAAGTTTTAAAAGAAACACTAGTAAAAGCTCTATTCGTGGGAGATCAATTGGCTACTCCAACTGTCTTAGCAAAACCAGGTTCACCACTTTATGGGAAAAAATATACGGAATATGTTCTTTATCTTGATGGGCCTTCCGCACCAGTTGATACTTCTGTCAAAAGTATTTTTCATTTACGCTTAGACTTGATGCTCAGCAAATATGCATTACCCAATCTTGAAGAGGAATTGACGAAACTTTCTGCCCAAAAACGTATGATTTTCAATTTTTTACTAGATGGGGTGATCAATAATCCGATAATGGGAAAACTCCCTTTTTACGACCTTGAATGTTTGAGTGAACCAAAAGACTCTAAAATTGTGCGTTCCATAGTCTTACGTTCTTTAAATTCAACGTTTCCTGTATTGACTAAGGTAGAAGGAACACTTAATCCAAACTTATGGACTTAGAACATATGATATGGGGTGTTTTTAAAATACCCCTCTTTATTGATTCAATTTTTTTTCATCTTGTTGTTTATTGTATGTTTTTTTATATGCAATACTTTCATCTTCTTTTTTTAGGTTGATCTTTTTATCTTCTTTAATTTTATCTTTACTCTCCTGCCTTCTTTCTTCAAGAATAACATTTAAAAGATGCATTCTCTCTAGAAATTTTTCATCAAGCCAATCTAATTCATTTACTTTTGGTATTGTATTTACGTTATTCACCTTTTTTCTTGAGTGACTTAACATTGTTTCAACATGTTTAACGCTTTCTAGTTTATTTTTCTCAATCAATGAATGAGTGTTAACGTTCGATTTTTTTTCGTTTTTCACTAAAAAATCGGAAATTGCAGCTATTAATAAGTTATGATGATGTGAACTTATAATAATAACTTTATAGCCTGAATTTTCTAACGAATCAATTTTCTCTTGTGTAGCAAATTTTTCTAAAATACGGGCGACATAGTTTTCCTCATCAAGAATAGTTTCAATACTATCTAAATCAGATTTTGTACAGTGTAAAATATTTACGCTGTTTCCACCTGTGGTTTTAACAAATAAAAACTTATTTTTCGCTTCTAGACTTGAAATAAAATCTTCCATATCATTTTCTATTTCACGATGATTGCTAATTACTGCTCGTTTCTCACTGAGTTTTATTTCTTTTGCGTTTCCAATCACTGGAGGTGATTTCGCAATACCGTTAGGATTCCTGTTATCCAAATTAGGTGAGGCCATTTCGAAGTCTGCACTTGCAGTTTCCTCTAATCCAGTCCTCGTTGCTTCAAGTAAATCAGCATATTCATCATTGCCATCACCGTTCAGACTAGGCAACGCCATTTCGGAGTCTGAGCTTGCAGTTTCCTCTGATCCAGCCCTCGCTGCTTCAAGTAAA
>PLSG01000537.1 GCA_003164155.1 Parachlamydiaceae bacterium
CTGTTGCTAGCAACTTGGGTTAGTACACTTTCATGATTCATCTGCGAAGTGCACATGCAGATCATTCCCCGGCCTTCTCTTCATTGCACTTTTGGGCTGCGCCTTGCCTGGTTCAACGCCCCTTTTTGCATCCCTATCAGAATTTATCAAATCCTCTGCTCTTGAAACCTTGCTAGGGGCATGGCGTATCGCCTCTTCAGTAAATTTCTCTGCGAAAGCCTTTGTCACAGCCTCCGCAATAGCTTTCTGACTACCGGAAGTTTGATACTCAAAAGCTAATAAATCCTGAAACTCCTCGGTTAACTTGCTCATCCGTTCCACTATATTTTCCCCTTCTTTGATCTCAGCCAAGCCCATTTTGATGCGCTCCAATCCTAAACGCAAATGCTGCGCGTCTTCGCTGCTTAAGCGAATGACCTTTCCGCCGTCCTTTAAAGGAGGAGCGCCTTTCTCGATGATTGACTTTACAAGACCATCGCAAATAGTAGTAACCACGCTCTCAATCACGGCTAGCTCTTCCGGACTGATGGACTCGGTCAGGGCTTTGGCACTTTTTTGAAGTTCAACTTTGAACTTCTCTTCACTTTCAGGAGGCATTCCCCGGGAGGCATTTTCAGCATGCATAAAGCGAGCTTGGATATGCTTTATTTTAGAAGACTCTTTCGAGCCCAGCTGTTCTAGGTGCTCATTATATCCGCGGTACGCACTTCGAATTTTGCTAGCTGCTTTGGAGCCGACCAACCCGATGAGAAAAGCGCCCAGGAAACCAAGTGCCATAACACCTGTTCCTCCCAAAAAAACAACTCCCGTGCCGGCAGCCAAGCCTAAATGACCGCCGGCATGCGCTGCCGCCAAAGAAACGTAGCGCGGAATAAGCGGATCGAGCCCCACGTTTACGCCGCCTTTTGCGCCTGGTAACCCCACGGTAAGCCCTACCACATGTGTGGCTTCATGCCCATACCGCTCTATTTCCTTCATTCTAGTAAAACTACCGGTTTCGTAGGGGTTGAGTCCATATGCCGCATCTAGCTGATTTGCCACATTCATGCTGATGGATTCTATGATCGAAGGACCGCCTGAACTCAACTCAAAAACATCTCTAACAGCTACTTTTTGGGTTTTCTGCAACTCCTTTCCAAATTTATGGCATAGCCAGCCATGCGGACCGCCCCTTGGGCGGGTGTATTGAATAGAGCCACCTTCCGAAGCCTTGATCATGGCGTTGGCCACGGTGGTGATAGCCTCTACATTCCCGGATTTGGCAGCTAAATGCAGCAAACTCTGCCCCGCTTTATCCTGGATGGAGAATAAGTACTGCTTATTTGATCCAGCTATGGATTTCTCCCCTGCCATGGGTATTCCTTTTTTCAACAATTCGGCATCGCCTAGTTTAGCCGCCATCAGCATGTAAGCATTAAATCTATGCTTTTCAGCTGAACTTAAACGCGTTTGCTTCGCAAAAATGCTTAACTCATCTCCGATGAGTTTTACCACGGATTTTTTATCTCCATATTCGGTTTGTGCACTCAACAATTTAAAAATCTGCTTTTCTGTAGCACAGCGCGCGCAAAGACCTTTGAGTACATCCGCGCTCACATCCGTGCCATCAGGCAAGCTAAAGCTGAGCAGATTTTTCAGTTCTTTTAGCGCCGCGGCACCTACGGCAAGTTTATATTGCCGCTCATTCAAATCCTTGCCTGGCGCACGCGCTGTATCCAGTGCCAGCAATCTCTGAATGCTTTTTATGTCTCTCTTGCGAATGGCTATGTTAAATTGCGCATTTCGGTTTTCCCATATTTGGGATTGCAGAGTGCGCTCTTGAGCTTTAAGCGACTCCGTTTCCGCTGAATTTGCGCTTTTTTTTCTGATCTCCAAGCCATGTCCGACTTTTGCCAAGCTTCCCAATAGAGCTTGTTCTGCGTCCCTTTTTCCTTTTAGAGTTTTCGAAGGTGGTCGCCCCGCTTGGTTATAAACCCCGCCTCTCAGTTCTTCCGTGACAAATTTATCTTTGTAAGCCGACAAACCCTTATCGAGCTCTAAGCCGCTGGCATTTCTTTGCAGTTTTTTCTGATAGAACCACATGCCAAGTTTTTGCATAATGGGAACTGTGGCCGCCAAGGGCACTACGCCATACTCCACCGAAGCCACCATGCCCATGTCTGGTTGGGCGATCATGAACTTGGCGGCCACGGCATCGCCGGCTAACTTGCCGCTCAGTATTCCCAAATACTGTCCGGCGTGTCCGCGCCTTTTTTTAGTGATATTGTAATAACCGACCAAATTTGACCAAGAACCGCGCTGATTGGGATCAATGCCGTTCAATTTATCTAATCCCTTGGCCATCCCGATGTCGACTAAGTGCCTTGGCCGCACGCCCTTTTCTTGGGCGTGTGAAAAAAAGCCATGCGACGGCACAGCTGCCGCCGGGTCGCAAGCTTCGGATTTTAGAAACTGCTCCACTTCGGCCAGGATGGGTTTTTTAAGCGCGAGATTTTCTCCCTGGCTGCCCAATTTTTCAATTTTACTTTTCAGGGATTTTCCATATTTGTAACCTTTGGCGCTCATCTGATCAACTAAATGGTTGAGATTCACGATGTCGCGCTCCCCCACTGGATGTTTATCGGTGAGTATCTCAAACGGCGGGGTCTCCCCAGCCTCAGATAGGTTAAGATCATTCACGGTTTGTTGTCGCATAGCGCGATTGAGAAATTCGAAAATTAAAGGATTGCCCCCCTTGGCGGCGCTATACATTATGGTCTGTCCATCGCCTAAGGGCTTCAAAGCTTCTGGATGGTCTTTAATAAATGCATCTATCTGTTGTTTTAATGCCTGGCGCTGTTTTTGGTGAGCCTCTACTTGTACAGCCCGTGCTAGACTGGGGGCTTCTCCTCTCTCCTTAGAATTCATTTCAGG
>PLSG01000110.1 GCA_003164155.1 Parachlamydiaceae bacterium
GCATGTTGATACCAATGAAAGGCCATTTCGAAATCTTTTGTCTCGCCATAATGCCACAGCTTTGCGTAACTATACATAGCCTTTGGATTGCCCCCTTCAGCTGATTTTAAAAGCCACTCAGTTGACAATTTAAGATTTTTTTTATCTCCCATTTTAACCACAAATCTATCTTTATAAATTTGGGCTAGCTGAAACATAGCCTCTGTGTGGTTGGCTTTAGCCGCACGCAAATACCAAGTTTCTGCCTGATAGGGATTCTGAGGGATCAGCTTTCCTTGCTCATATAAGCAGCCTATGCAAAAAAATGCGTGAGCATAGCCCTCTTCTCCAGCCATGGTGTAATAGGCAATGGCAGATGGTATGTCTTTTTCCACTCCCAAACCCGATTCAAGCATGCGGCCCATATGGTATTTCGCCTCAGTACTGCGGGCTTCAATAGCCATTCTCATCCAGGCTACAGCGACTTTGTAGTCTTGGACTACACCTTGTCCTTGTTCATATCTCAAGGCAAGCTCGACCATGAACCAGGGAATTTCTCTGATGGCCCCTCTGCTCAACCATTCAGCAGAAGCTGCCAAATCTTTAGCCACGCCTCTTCCTGAAGCGTACTTTTGTGAAACTGCCCACATAGCCTCTTCAAGGCCGCATTCTGCCGATTCGCAATACCACTTAAAAGCAAGGGCTGGGTTGAGGTCTTCATTGAGCAACCCCAAAAAATATGCACTATAAAAACATCCTTGGCGAGCGCTTTCTTCATATTTTTCTAAAATATTATGGCCGGGCTGCACTTCCCATTTGAGCTTGTACTTATAGGCAAACTTGAGATTCTTCTCAAAATCAGAAAAGAAGGATTCTTTGCATCGCAACTCGCAAATAGGTCCGCGATACACTCCCAAACTTCGGCTACCATCGGACATCAGTATCGAGCGAGATGTGTCTATCGATTTTTCATCAGTCTCATTACTCTCAATGTGTGTTGAATAACTTCTTGAAGGCCTTGTCAATATATTAGCACGCTTGGTAAGTAAAAGAGAGGCTTTGGCGACTTCATATCCTTGATTGATAGCCAGCTGAAACCATTTTTCTGCTTGAGAAGCCCTATCGGTTGTATTGCCGATCATAGATCGAGCGTAGCACATGCCCACTCTTTCCTGAGCTTCTGGAATCCCGGCATGTGCTAGCGGCAAATGCCATTTGAGATTTACTTCGAGGGTTTTTTTGCCTTCTTCGATAGGGAAATGCTTATTGACAAAAGCCATGCAGCATTTCGCTTGCTTTAAGTTTACTGAATTGAGACCTTGATATGCTAAAATGAGATTTAAATTTTTATTGGGGAGTTTTATAAATGAAACTAAAATTTTTCTCAACGCATCATCACACCTTAAGCTCTGCGATAACCAAGGGACTGCTTCTGCTTTGGATTTTCCTTCAACAGAAAGCTCTGGAGATTGAGTTAATACCACTAAATCGTACCTGAGTGCATCCATAAAGGCATTTTCCGCTGATAATGGCAGTTCAGAAGCAGCTAGTTGCCAAGGAAAAAATAAACTACTCGATAGGTTTAGTGGTAAAACTTCCTGCCTATCTGAAATCTCTAAAAGCTCGATCACATAATAGGCCACTTTCTGTGCTGTGGGATTGCATTGTCTAAAATAACAAGCATCAAAGAGCCGAGGAGTTGAGCTGTCAGGATCAACTACTGCCAAGGCATAGTAGCAAAGCCCACGCTGAAAAGCCGTTTGCATAAGCTCTAGCCAAGGTTTGTGGGTCAAGCTTTCCCGCTCTTTAAAATCAAAGTGCACTACCGGCGCGAAAGCATGCTTTAAATCGAATATCAAATTTTCTGAAGGTAAATAAAAAATATAACACCTCACCCTGTAAATTAAATAATCAGAAAGCATAATGCCACAGAGACAATATATTAAGAAAGGTGAGATTAAGCTCTGATCTGTTATTTTTTTTGAATTTCTAAGTTTCAATTGGAAATATACAAGAGATCTTCGAAGATTCTAATCGAATTTTATATGGAGGAAGTAACGCGGATCAGGGATGCGCATACATGCAAACAGCGCAGCATGCACATCTTATCATTAAAATTTCAGCTTCATGTAGGTCTAGTTACAACTGCCTTGAGAGGGGTTCCCTGCAAAATCTTGGCGGAAAACTCGCATACTGGTTTGTGCTTGTGCGATTTTGAAGGAGAGCTATACGAAATATGGACTTCCGCTTTTCTAGCAATGAGAGGTTTTGATATTTCTTTGCATTTACTACGGCTATCTTTTTTAGAAGATATGTGAGGTGCCACGCCTAAAAATTTTATTTTAACAGTTTTTTCAGGTAATTTTGCCCGAAATATTTCATATGTCCTGGAAGTTTTAAAAAAATCGGCATTCAGCTTTTCTTCTCTGTCTGCTTTTTTATATGTTTGCCCAGCCCACAAATCATTATTTGTTGAAACTACAGCACCACCTGGGATACTCGACATAAAATTACTCCAATATAATTATTATTATAAACACACCCTTGCCTGAGCAAGACTCATTTAAACAAAGCACATACCACACAAAGCGGTGAATAAACCAAAAACACCTATTAAGTCACAATTAAATTGTAGCACAAAATCATTAAGATTATATTAACAATAAGTTTAAAAACATTCTTTCTATAAAGAATACAACAAACTCAACTGTGCAAACCAAAATACCTCTATTTTAATCGCACTTTTAATTTAAACACTCAAAGAATAACATAAGAAAATGTATTGACTTAAATTTCCTTCTTATGTACAAATGCTCAGGAAATAATTCAAGGCCATAGCAAACAAGTCTGCTGCTTTCACCGAAATGCGAACCTAACGACTGA